>PWHJ01000073.1 GCA_003554865.1 Bacteroidota bacterium
TTTTTCTTTGTATTTTTCATCTGAAAAGTGGTGTTTTTTTGTTTGTGTTATTTGTGTAACGACTTAAATATAAACAAAATACATCACTTTTCCTTGTTTTTATTTTACTTTTTCAAGTTAATCTCATTATGATAAGGGGCGGTTTGCAGATAAAAATATAAGCCCCGATCCATAAGAATTTTTTTTCTGATAATAACAGAAGCCCCGGCCCATTAAGGAAGCTTTATAGAATAACAATCAGGAACACAACCCATTAAGAGAGTTTTTGCGGATAGTTATATTTAATCTAGTATTTAATATGGAACTGCGTGCCGGTTTCGGGGATTTTGTAGACTTCAATCTCCAGCGGTGCTCCAATAATCGTCCCTTCCCCGCAGCCTGAATAATCTTCGATATATATTATCGTGTAATTGTAGATTGTTGGTATATCATTTATCCACTGAACAGGGTCAGGGATTATAAAGTTATAAGTATACGGACCTTCACCTGATAATTCACCGCTGTTTACCTCTATATCAGACCAAGCATTTTCATGGTTATCTTCAATTGAAAAGGTAAAAGGCGCAGTTCCTTCAAATGTGATCTCTATTTCCACAACCTCCCCGTCACATACGGGAGCTTCACTTATCAGGCCGGTTATTTCTGCAGTTGGAGCAGATTCTAAACCAATTGTCGGATTGCCTTCCATCCAGTTATAACAATCGGCATAATCTGAATTGTATGCCTGCACCGTATAGGTCCCCTCCTGATCTATCCCGGTAAAACTCAACACTCCTCCCGTACCCTCCAGTGTTATTCCGTAATATTCGGCGTCCTTGTAAAGATCGTAATTAATGCCTATTTCTGAATCTTCAAGCTCAAGACTTGTTGTTCCACCTCCGCAAATATCTCCACCGCTGATTAACGGGAATGATTCGGGTACGGCAAAAACACTAACCTCAGCTGCCGAGCCGTATATTGTCCCTTCTGTTCCGTTATTGTCACGAACCTCATCGATGGTGAATGTATATAAACCTGGTTCGGGGTTTTCTATATCAATAATATGAGGCGATGATTCAACTTCAATATTAGTGTAACTGTTAAACCCGTCACTGTAATCAATCTCCCACGGAGCCTCACCTGAAAGGGAAATTTCAAGGTGATAATCGCTGCCTTCACACAAATCCGCATCGCCAGAAGTAATTTGTGCTGTGGGTATAACAACCTCATCAACCGAAGCAAGTGTAAAGTACACGGGTGTTCCCTCAAAGCTAAAAGATTCTTCAGTTGTAATGGTTCCCCCGGTTACAGTTCCGGAAACTACTGCCCCGTTTCCGGCTATTTCCCACTGACCTGAGGTTTCATTCCAGTAAACTATCCTCAGAAGGTCAATGTTTTCATTTCCCAGTCCGGCTGCAATATCCGATGTTCCGGTTAAAGTAAGCCTTAGGCTGGCCGAACCTTCAGATGGACCCTCAATAACCCAGTATTCGGAAGAAGAAACAGCTTCAATATCCTCGTGAAACTCTCCCGGATCAAAACCTTCCAAACCGGCACCGGCATTGATATATTCCCCCTGCCAGTATTTTTTACCGCTTGTATGTTGAACATCAAGCAATGTGGTTATCTTTTTATAGCCACCCTCTCCTACAGGGAAGCTGAATGATGAATTTCCGTGGGTTATGCTTGACCTTAACGGACCGTCAATATAGCTGTCGTCATGTATTGAGAGAATTCCGTTGTCACTGTTGTTCAGCGTTATAAGATTGTCCCGTGTAGTTAACAGTTTCGATCCGTTGTAAAGACCAAGATAAGTGCGTATGTGGGAGGGACCGTTCAGCGTAACCTTTTTGTCCTCATAGACAAAAAGGTTGTTCAGCCTGTTGCCTGTATCGACAAATGCCCCGTTAACATACTGGTTTTCTTGTGACCTCAGATTCAAACTCTGTCCTGCGTGTTCTGCATTGAACTCCGCACCGCTATCCTTGTAAATATTACTGTAGAGATCAATACTCCTGCCTGTCACAGTGTTTAAAACCACATCTTCCTCTATCCTGAGATCCCCGCAAATAGTAATATCCACATTTGGCAATGTCTTTGTTTCGCTTCCCGTAACGGTAAGGTTATTGTAATGTATATACCGTGGATCAAGAGTGTAACTACCGCTACCTCCATATTCCATCGTCCCGCCCCCGCAGTCAAAAAACTCCTCATAATCTCCTGCCGGAACCGAGCTGGTCTTTGTTGCAAGAGTGCCTGTTCCTCTCATATAACCAAGCAGATGATTAATTGTACTTCCCAGGTCAAGCCGCCCGTTTATGGTTGTCTCGTATGATCTCCTGTAATTGTGTGAAATTGTCACCGTATGGGCAGTACGGACATGCACTCTCTGCCCCACCGGTCCACCGGCAGGAACAGATACCCCGTCACTGCGCTCCCATGTTCCCGCATCGGTCCACAACCCATCACTGACAGAATAATAAACAGGGACTTCATCCGGTATATACTCTGGCTCGCCGGCGGTATAATCACCTGATATACAACCAACACCGGTATGGGGGAATGCTATGTAGTTCTCATCTTCATATACCACCTCAATGGGAGGATCATCCGATTCAAAATACTTGGACCAGTAACCTTCAAAAAGCCTTGCTCCAATGTAATCCTCTTCACTGCCATGGACTGCATCCTGGGTATAATGATTCAGGTGCAATGCAGTGAAATCCGAGAGTCCGTCACACATAAAGTTCCAGTACTGGTGGAGTACATGGTCCCCCTGACCGGGATCGCTAAAAGTAATATGTTTTTCGTTTACCGGAACAACTGCAATTTCACCAGGTGCGTTATTTGATGCCACATAGAGCTCCATTGGCGTGTAACTTTGATTTGTGCCGTCATCCGAGCCCACGGGGAAAGTGAATTGCCATGTGTAAGCAGGATCTGATTGGTCGTAGGGATCCTCAGGGTTGTCGCCGGCTACCACCGGCACCTCTTTGCGCAGGCCCTGCGGTGCAAAAGCCCCCCCGTAAACGGCTATCATCCTGCCCGGGGCGAACTCATTGCCGCTTACTATATCTGCATCCTGTCCGAGACTGAGTCTGTGGTGCTGTATGTGAAGAATACCGTTGGTAAGTGTCAGGTTCTGGTTCAGATGTATGCTGTTTTCCAGTTGAACTTTATGGTTGTTGTCAATTTCAAGGCGCCCGAAATCTCCGCTGCCGTATATGCGTTGAATTGATTCTCCCAGGAAAAGTATGCCGCCCTGACCTGACTGGTTACTTACATGGGATGCATTATTTGTTACATCTCCTTTTACAGTTACCATATTTCCGCCGTCAGTGAGCTGGCCGGAACTGATCAGAAGGTTGCCGGTGACAAGTAACGGGGAACCTGACTGAAGGGTAACTGACAGTCCGGGCTCTGCCACAAGGTTTTTCACTTCAGTTTCCCCTGTTATCTCCTGCGTCTCTTCAGAAGGGAAAGAGGATGTGCCCCTGAGAAAAAGGGTGTCCACATTGAGGTCTGCTGTACCCTCGTTGAAAATATGCCTGTTGACGGTGAGATTGAAGTTTCCTGCCCCGTCAAACTGCGAACTTTCGCCAATGTTAAGGTCGCCCATTATCGTAAGCGACCGGTCCTTCAGCCTTACCACAGACCCATCGCTGCCGCTTATAGTAAGGTTACCAAGGGCAACGGATGATTTTATTGTGAAAACACTTGATGCCGGTGTATCTTCATTGCCTGTCTGAAGTGTGGTATTGCCAACTGAACTGTATGATGGCTCCAAAAGAACAGTTGCCTCTGTGGCTTCCGACTGCGGACGCACCACTGTAAGATCTCCCCCGGTGTACATGAAGCGGCTTCCTGAGTTGATAACCTCAAAAACTCCCCTGTCACCTGTAGGCGCGGCATTTTTGCCGACCTCCACGATTCCTCCCGACTGACTGTATAGAAGGATACCGGAGGGGTTTGAGGTCCCCCTCCGGATCTGCGAACCTACAATTAGTTCAGCATCATCTGCTATTTCAAGCTTTGCATTGCCCGATGCTGAATACTCAATGTAGTTGTCCGCTCCTTCCCCCCCGTCCAAATCTATGATGCCTGTTTCTTCTGCGCGAAGCAATCCGTCAAGCAATATCCCTGTATTATCACCGCTTACATTAATCCTTCCGGCTTGAACTACCAGTCCGGAAGTAGATGGTATGAAAAAATTCCCTCCCCCGGTACTAAGGTCAATGTCTGTATCTTCATTATTCAATATAAGTTTTCCGTTCAGGAGATTCAGGGCTTTTTCAGATGAAACCCCGTCAGTTTCGCCGTTGAGCGTAAAGGGGGCATTGATGGTAAAGGTTGCATCTGTGGATGTGCCCTTGTTCATAATAATGCGGTACAAATTAAACTGGTCCGCATCGCTTCCTTCAACAGTAAAATGGTTCTCCCCATCACCGGCCAGCTCCAGTATCACATTGTTGCCTCCCTCATTATCCGTAAAAAGGTCGAGGCGGTTGTTGCTGTTTTCATCCCTGTAAATATCCCCTCTTACAGTAAGTGTATGCTCCAGTCCGGAAGGATTGTCATTGAGAACTCTCACGCTTCTGAGGGATGTTTCCTGCCTGCCCATATAATACCTGATACCCCCGACTTCAACATTCCTGGGATTGTCCTCTGAATTGAACGAGAGGACGCCACCCTGCCAGTCACCCAGCTGCAATTCTCCATCAACAATAACATCTCCCTTATCTCCCCCGTGTAAAATAAACTCTGCATCACCGTCTATTGTAAAATTCTGTCTAACATGAAAATCTTGCTCAATTGTTGCTGATGTATTATTTTCGCCCTCTATACGGAGATTTGGAAAAACATTTTCACTTATCGCTGGTATAACATGCAGCTGATCATCTGACATTAGCTGGAAATGGAACACTGCATCTTCATTGGGTACAAACTCGGAAAAGTCTGCGTCAATTGAAGGAAAAGGTGAAGATGCATGCCTTATCTGAAAAACACCGGGTCCCTCTACTATACCTGCCTCCAGGCTCCCCTCATGTGATCCGTCGTTCCTGACAATCACCCTTGATATCCTTGCATCTTCCGGCGGGTCTGGGGGCGGTACATATTGTATTACTCCCACCTCCGTTGCAGAGAGGATATTCATGGGGTGGTAACCTCCCCTGTCACTGTGTCCTCCATAACCTATAACTGCTATATCGCCCGTCTGCGGGTAATCACCTGCCGCAGGCCTGTCATCAGGCACACTGCCGTTATGAGGCTCGAAAGACCAGTTATCACCGTTATCCCAATTATTAGATGTGGAATACCAATCACCATTATTAAGCCTTGAATAGAACACCTCAATTTCACCTTGAAAAACGGGTTTAAAGCCGGCTGTAAACTCACCGGTTTCCAGGACTTTTGGGGTTGAGTAGTTGAGAATCCGCTTCCCGTCCACAGGATCTTCAAGCGGTCCGAGATCATCGTCATCATCATTGTAGCGGACGTTGTCAACCACCTTCCCGATAATATGATTGTTTTGCCCCCCATTCCAGGAAAAATCGTCCACATAGCCTATAAACCGGTTGTGAATATCCGGAAGGGTGGAGAAGCCCGAATGCCTTACTCTCCAGTAATATAACAAGTACCTCTGGGAGGCTTCTGACCCATCATCGCTTAATGTGGGAAGCTTCCTGGGAATGGCATTTATTTGAACCTTTCCTTCATCCTCTACATCACTCAACGTGGGTTTCGCCCATCCGTAACGGTTGGCATTTTCCTCCGAATTATATGTGCCGAGAGGATAAAGATAAGTGCCGTCCGCACTTATTTTGCGGGTCAGTCCACCATCACCATGATTGCCCGCCATCCTTATAAGATGTGTTTCCCCGTAATTATTCTCATCTTCCGATGATAATGCCCCCTCAAGATCAAGATTGTGTACCCCAAGGTCGAGTATCCCTTCAGTCAAATTGAGAGTACCTGTTACGGTCTGTTTTGCTGTTAAATTGTTTACTTCAATCTTGCCTTCTGATTCAACCGGATGCTCTTCATCTATCTCCAGATTGCCGAACACACCGCTGCCGTCTCCTCCGATTTCGTGATTTGTAGAAATTTCAGCTTCGGCTGTGGCTGAACCGTGACTGAATGTTACTTCAGGAGCTTCTCTATAACCGCTTCCTGTATTGGTAACAACAATATGGCTAATTGGCAATGGATTGCCAGAAGAAGGCGTACCGTTGAAAATGGCGGTTGCCTTAGCCTGTGTGCCCTCTTGCGGTTCTTCAACCGTTACATCGGGTACAGATTCGTAGCTCCCCCCGCTTGTTACATTAATAGTATGTACTATACCCCTTTCCGTTATCAAAACTCCCCCGCTGCCCTCGAGTGTTCCGGAATTGATAATATTGCCTCGCACCTTAATGGTTTGATCACTGGAAAGTGTTCCTGCATATACATTAAGGTTGTTACCCACAGTTATGGCCGTGCCTGAGAGGGTGCCCGCCTGTCCGGGGTTATTGACCGACAGGTTGTGGAAATAGTTTGTTTCGGCTCCGGGGTCAACAGTGATGTCGTAGCTGCCGGTTGCCCCGGTGAAAGTAGTTGTATTGCCTGCCGCCAGGTAAGATGAACCCTGGGCGATATTATAATCCCTTCCGATTGTAACATCCTCTCCCTTTGGATTAAAGAAGGTATTCTCACCTATAAAAAGGCTGCCTTTAGTTACAAGCTCAAGTGCGGGTAACTGGGACTGGTTTGAAGGATTTGTGCCTACTGTACCCCCTTCAAGAACAAACCTCCTGTCCCCGTCTCCGGACCTTGTCATTTGAACCGCCGGCAGAGGCGATCTGGAAGTGATCCGAAAAGGTTCGGAATTAGTGGCTTCCAGTATCATGGTTGCATCTCCACTCACATTTTGGTTCACGGGATCGGAATTAATGAATATTGCACCGCGGCTGTTTGTACCGAGCATTTGAAGCGTTCCCCCAGTCAGAGTAAATGCATTGCCTTCATAAGAGAGGGAGAAGCTGTAATAATCGGTGTTTGATCCTGACGACTCCTCGTCTATCGTTACATAACCGCCTGTCTGGATATACCCACCCACATGCTCTGTTCCGAAGACCGAGGTCCTGAACTGACCAAGGTTGGATACACCGCCGGTGGATTCGAATATCCCGTTGAGCCTTGTGGTTATTCCACTTTCTATTAAAGCATTGAAGGTTCCTGCGGAAACTTTAACCCTTCCGTAAACAACCACAGCCGTACCCGAAGGCTTTGTCACCTCTCCCCCGTCAACCCACAACACCGCACTCTCCGATATGTTGTAATTGCCGCTTCCGTTAAGGCGGGGTACTGTAATATTTGGTCCCACCCTTACGGTTCCCGAAGTCAATCCCAGTGAGTTCATATTGGATGCAAGCCGGGCATCCTGTCCGTGACCCTCATTTGCATATCCCAGCAGTCTGAAATAATCCTCTTCATCTGCTTCCATATACAGCTCATAAGTGCTTGTCTCCTTTTCTATCGCTATACGGTAAAACCTGGAAGGCCCCTGAAGCTGCATCTGCTGGTTGCGTGTTGATGCCAGAAAGTTGACATCCACTATACCGTTAGTTGACTCTGATGTGTAATTGGGTGATGTGCGGTTAGTAAACTGCACATCCCCGTGGTTGGTGAAATCACCGTACAGGTTAAGCTGATGACGGACATCTGCCGAACCGGTTCTTATGCTGCCCTGTGGCTGTACCTGAAGGTTTTGATTTACAACAATATCAAGCGAGCCGGTAAAAGAGTCATTTCCAATGTGCAGCTCCCCGCACTCAATTATCAGGTCACCGTTCAGTGTGTAATCCGCCAACAAAAAGAGTTCATCGCCCTGAGACGAAAGGTTTATTTTCATATGCCGGAAGATATGCTCTGTTGTGAGATCATAATCACTTCCGTAGTACTCGACTGTCCCGCCGGTGGCCGCATTTGCAAACCCGGATGCATCGCCCGAGGGAAAATTGTCGGCTGCAAGCCTCACTGTTCCGTCTGGTTGCCCCGTGATGTAAGAGAAAGAGTTGCCCGTGGTTGTCCCGAAATCAAGAACTCCCGAGTTTACCTCCAGCGGACCCGCTGCAGTGCCGTCCTCTGTTACGGTTACCGTTTTACCAGCCTGAATAATGACCCTGTCCATCCCCCCGGGAATACCTTCTGCAGGGTTCACGGGATTGTCAGGATTTGTGCTCCAGGTGTTGTAATCTTCCCAGTCACCGTCATTGAAAGAGTACCATGTATTTATCTCCTGGTCTGTTTTAACAATTGAATAGTACCCGCTTGAAAAATTTTCATCATCAATTCCGAACCACACCACCCCATCGGAAAGAGAGCCTGCCCCGCCGGTTACCACTTCAAAATCGCCAGTATTTTCAGGCCTGTAAAGGAGGTAATAGATGCGATTGGCTGCAGGGGTGATGCCGGTATCTTCAAAATCAAAACCGATGCGTATATCTGTGCTGCCGCCGTCAATAGTACCGCCCTGAATCCTTTCTATATAATATAGCCTCTCCCACCTGTCGGATAATTCAACCCCTTCAATCACAGGCAGATCTGAATTGTCAATACCGTGAGAGGTACCGTCGTGGCCTGTGAAAACAAATTCATACTGCTCATCCAGACTGCTGTTTCTTTCAGCAAGCAATATTCCTGAGCCGGTATTGGCTGAAGCGCTGTATTTATCGCCATCAGCGTAACCAATACCGGTAAAATCCTCCGTATGAGAGGTGGAAGAATATGCCGTGGCTGAAAGCTCAATATTGTAACGTGTGGAAAGGTATGTTTCCACTATAAGCCTTTCTGCATGGTTAAGTGCGCTCCTGTAAATTATCACCTCGCTCATATCACCACGAAAAGCATCACCGTAATTATCGTTCATTATACCTATATAAAGATCCGAATCGGTATCTTCAATAGAAGTATTTGATGTACTGCCGCTTCCTGTCTGTTCGCCGTCCTGGAACACCCTTGACCTGGGATTGGCCGATAAACCGTCAAAAACCGCTGAAAGGACCTGGGGATCATTGGTAACGGAAGTGGTGCCGTTCATCCGTGAAGGAGTATCAAAATAAAGGTTCCTGTTGTTCCATGTGAACAATGAGTAGGCGCGCTCTGTGTTATCATCCACCCGCTTGGATACCAGTCCCCTGGGATTTGTGTCAATATTATCTGGTTGTGCTACAACAAAAATGGAGAGACCGTCGGAACTGTCAAGGTTATCGTTATCGTCCACCACCAGGTTAATATCATTTCCCCCGAAACGAATTGATGGGAGTCCGTTAATGGAATTTTCAATAAAAAGCGGCCTTTTATTTTCATCAGCCTGATTGGCATGATTGGAGTTACCGCTTATATCGAGCCACTGAAACAGTTCTTCCCCGTCGGTTGTGGTTGATGTGCCCTGGTCAGAGCGCAACCACAAAACATTGTTTGTGGTGTTGCCGATACCGGCCGGACCGTTCTGGGAATTGAGAGTAAATGCAAAAGCAAAAAAAACAATTCCCAACAACAGTATCCTTCCCCGGAATATTCCTAAACCTTTTAATACAACAATACTTTTAACCAAAAAATCAGCGATATTTGATAATTCAAAACAAAGTCCCAATTACTTGCTTTACAGCAATAAAGGCTTCAAATTATATGTTTTACATTCTCTTTACGTGGATAATGCTGATTTTGTTTGCAAAATGAGTGGATTTATTTGATAAAAACAGCTTATTTAATGATTAATGCCAAAAAAGTGTTGTAATAAATAGTGGAATACAAAGAGAAAGTCCTTTTCCGGATATAAGCTAAATGATAACAATAAATAATGAAGCCTGTCTTTTAACACTGAACTTTATATAATTAATGCTTAAATGAATTTTTCACAATAAATTCACTATATTTGCAAGGAGTTAATTGGGGGTGCCTTAATAAAACGGGCTGAGATCAAACCCTTAGAACCTGATCCGGGTAATGCCGGCGTAAGGGATAATATAAACAATTCCCCCTACTTTACTTATTGAGACGGGTTTCCAAACCAGCTGCCGTGTATGCATGCAAAGAAAAGGGAGCCGCGTTGATGGTTACAGGTGTGTTTGTGGAGGAATACACTGCAATTTTAATTAATTAAACCCACTAACTATGAGAGTTAACATAAACGGTGAAGAGGCAAGTTTGCCCGGTGATGCAGGCCTTCTCCAGGTGCTCGGGCTTCGCAACATTGACGTCTCACACAACGGAGTGGCGGTTGCTGTCAACAACAGAGTTGTGCCGCGCCACAAGTGGGACTCTTTCAAACTAAAGGAAAATGACAATATATTAATTATTAAAGCTACCCAGGGAGGGTAAAAACCATGAATAAATTACCTGACTATTTGAACCGGCCCATTCAGGGTTCAAAAAAAGTTTACGCCCACGGAAAGCTTCATGATATCCGTGTGCCGATGAGAGAAATAGAGCTTTCAGATACGGTTGACAGCAAGGGGGATAGGACAAAAAACCCCCCTTTGAGCGTTTACGATACAACCGGGCCATTCACCGATCTCCGTATACCGGTAGATATTACAAAAGGTGTGCCTGCAATAAGGGAGGAATGGATAGCCGCAAGGGGCGACTGCCTGAGACTTGAAGGTCCATCTTCCGCTTACGGCCGTGAGCGTTTGTATGATAAAAACCTTGATAACATCCGTTTCCCGGCCATTGATAAAAATCCCCTCAAGGCTAAAGAGGGAAGGGCTGTAACACAAATGCACTATGCAAAGAAGGGGATTATTACCCCCGAAATGGAGTTTGTTGCCATACGTGAAAACCAGAAGCGTTATGAAATAAACGAGGTGAACCGTCAGCACAAGGGCGAAAGCCTGGGAAGCTCTATTCCTCCGGTTATCACTCCCGAGTTCGTTCGCGATGAGGTGGCGGCCGGAAGGGCGATCATTCCCGCCAACATTAACCATCCCGAAAGCGAGCCGATGATAATAGGACGCAACTTTCTTGTCAAGATCAACGCCAATATCGGTAACTCACCGGTCTCCTCCGGTATAGGCGAAGAAGTGGAAAAAGCGGTTTGGGCTTTCCGATGGGGTGCAGACACTATAATGGACCTTTCAACCGGGGAAAATATTCACGAAACCCGAGAGTGGATAATACGCAATTCTCCCGTACCGGTAGGAACGGTCCCAATCTACCAGGCCCTGGAAAAAGTTAACGGCAACGTTAAAGAGCTCTCATGGGAGATATTCCGCGACACACTTATTGAGCAGGCCGAACAGGGAGTTGATTACTTCACTATCCATGCAGGGGTTTTGTGGAGATTCGTCCCGCTTACAACCGAAAGAACGACCGGTATCGTCTCGCGCGGTGGATCAATTATGGCCAGGTGGTGCCTGCACCATCAAAGCGAAAGCTTTCTCTACACCCACTTTGACGAGATATGTGAAATATTACGAGCATATGACGTGGGTGTTTCATTGGGTGACGGACTTAGACCGGGCTCCATTGATGATGCCAACGACAGGGCGCAGATAGAAGAGCTGAAAGTCCTCGGGGAGCTCACAAAAAAGGCATGGGAACACGATGTCCAGGTGATGGTGGAAGGACCCGGTCATGTGCCCATGCAAAAGGTAGGCGAAAATATGGACCTGCAACTCAAATACTGTCACGGCGCTCCTTTTTATACGCTCGGTCCGCTGGTAACCGACCTGGCACCCGGCTATGATCATATAACCTCCGCCATAGGAGGCTCCATGATAGCCTGGATGGGAACTGCCATGCTCTGTTATGTAACACCAACCGAACACCTGGGATTACCCGGCAGGGAAGATGTAAAAACCGGTGTGATAACATTCAAGATAGCCGCCCACGCAGCCGACCTTGCTAAAGGTCACCCGGGCGCACAGATAAGAGACAACGCCATGAGCAGGGCAAGGTTTGAGTTCAGGTGGAAGGATCAGTTCCACCTCTCTTTTGACCCCGATACTGCAATGCAGTTTCATGATAAAACGTTATCAGATGAGGGAACAAGGAAAAAACACTTTTGCTCCATGTGCGGCGAGCATTTCTGCTCGATGAAGTCCACACACAAGCTAAGGGAGATGCAGGATGAGCTGGAGAAAAAGAAAAAGCAGTTCGCCGCCGGCGGCGGGGAAATTTACAAGTAAGGGTTTCAGGATCATCTTTTGTAAAATCTAACCGTTAAGCCATGGACAAAACCGACCGGAACAAACTTGAAATATTGCGTCAGCACCTGCCTCACCTGCAATTTATAACCTCCAACCCAAATCATGCAGAGATGGCGTGCAAGGCAGGATGCAAGTGGATACAACTACGGGTAAAGAATGCCGGGTATTCTAGTTTTTTGAATCTGGCCGGACAGATAAAGACCATATGCGACATTTACAACGCTATCTTTATAGTAAACGACAGTATTGAGGTGGCAGCAGAAGTGAAGGCCGACGGAGTTCACCTTGGAAAAATGGACACACCAGTTGAGCAAGCAAGGGAAAAGCTTGGAAACAACTTTATAATAGGCGGCACAGCCAACACTTATGAAGATGTTTTGCATCTTGACAGCAACGGAGCAGATTATGCGGGCGTGGGGCCTTTCCGTTTCACACTCACCAAGCTATTTCTTAGTCCAATTTTAGGCGAAGACGGTTATTCACGAATTGTCAGCAAATGTATCGAATCGGGCATTAAGCTGCCACTAGTTGCCGTAGGGGGAATTGATTCGGATGATGTAAAAACATTATTTAATCTTGGTGTTCACGGTGTTGCCGTTTCGTCCGCTATTTCCGCATCACCAAATGTGGGTGATAAAACAGGCGAATTTATCGAGGCAATAAGAAGGTTTCGGGACTGCTGCTGACAAGATCTTCTTATTTATTTAATTCAACCTTTAATATTAAAAAATAAATATAATGCAACCATTAACCATAGCTGGAAAAACATTCAATTCAAGGCTTTTTACGGGAACCGGCAAGTTCAGCTCCAGTGAAATGATGGAAAAGGCTTTACTTGCCTCTGAATCGGAGCTGGTAACAGTCGCACTTAAACGGGTCGATGCCCACAGCGGAATGGACGATATGCTCTCCAAGCTTAAGCATCCGCACATCAACCTGCTGCCGAACACCTCCGGAGTGAGAACAGCCAAAGAGGCGGTTTTTGCAGCACAGCTTGCACGCGAGGCTCTGCAGACCAACTGGGTGAAGCTTGAGATCCATCCCGATCCCAAGTACCTCCTCCCTGATCCTGAAGAAACGCTGAAGGCCACTGCGGAGCTAGCCAAAATGGACTTCACCGTACTGCCATACGTACATGCCGATCCCGTATTGTGCAAAAAGCTGGAGGAAGCAGGCGCTGCGGCAGTTATGCCTCTTGGCTCTCCCATCGGCAGTAACATGGGACTTGAAACAAGGCACTTTATTGAAATAATTGTCGGACAAAGCAACGTGCCGGTAGTTGTGGATGCCGGAATAGGAAAACCCTCACATGCTGCCGAAGCCATGGAGATGGGAGTCGATGCGGTACTGGTTAACACAGCCATTGCAGTTGCCGGTGATCCTGTAACTATAGCAAAAGCCTTTAAGAATGCCGTCAATGCAGGGCGTATGGCTTACGAAGCAGGTATGGCAGGCATTTCACAGCAGGCCGTAGCAAGCAGTCCGCTAACCTCCTTTCTGGATGATTAAAAGTTAACTTTTTCACATCAGCACTGGCCGTAAGGGTAAGTCACTGAAGGCCTCGCGGTTGCACTGGACAGCAAAATTATATATTCAAAAAAATGAGCTTTACAGATATTTTAAACAGATATGACTGGGAGGATGTAACTGCATCCATCTATGCCAAAACAAAAGATGATGTAAAAAGAGCTTTGAATAAAAGAAAACGTGACACGGAGGACTTTAAGGCGCTTGTATCCCCGGCGGCCGCTCCTTTTCTCGAGCAAATGGCGGCAATGAGTAAAAGCATCACACAAAAGCGTTTCGGCAAAACGGTTCAGATGTACATCCCCCTTTACCTGTCAAATAAATGCGATAACCACTGTATTTATTGCGGCTTCAACAAAGGCAACAAATTTCCCAGAACCGTTCTCAATGAAGATCAGATACTCAAAGAAGCCAGGGTTATAAAATCTTACGGCTTCGAGCATGTGCTTCTGGTCACAGGAGAAGCTCCCCGCGAATGCGGCCTGGATTATTTCAAGCGGGCCTTTGAGCTGCTGCGGCCCTACTTCTCACTTATCTCAATTGAAGTGCAGCCTATGGAAACAGACCAGTACAGGCAGCTGATGGATATGGGGCTCCATTCTGTTTACATCTACCAGGAAACATACAACCGTGAAAGGTACGGGATCTATCACCCAAAAGGGAAAAAATCAGATTTCAAATACAGGCTTGAAACACCTGACAGGCTCGGGAAAGCCGGTGTATTCAAAACCGGGATCGGTTTTTTGATAGGACTGGAAAACTGGCGTACAGAAGCTTTCTTCACTGCCCTTCACCTTAGTTATCTGGAAAAGACCTACTGGCAAACAAAATACTCCATATCCTTTCCACGGCTAAGGCCTCATGCCGGCTCTTACCAGCCCTCACACCCCATATCAGACAGGGAGCTGCTGCAGCTAATAACCGCTTACAGGATAATGGATGAGGAAGTGGAGCTTTCCCTCTCTGTTCGTGAAAGCAAAAAATTCAGGGACAACGCCTTTCAGCTTGGCATAACCTCCATAAGTGCAGGATCTAAAACAGATCCCGGGGGCTACTCAAACCCAAGCAGCTCACTCAAGCAGTTCGAGGAACATGACGAGAGAAGCCCCCTGGAATTTGCCAGCGTTGTGCGCTCCAAAGGTTACGAACCGGTGTGGAAGGACTGGGACCCTTGCCTGCAATAATTGGTGCAGCAATCCCAATCATTTTCAACCATGAAGTACCCCTTTGGCAACCATCTGAAAAAAAATCCCCTTAAGCTCTACACAAAGGAAAGCTTTCAATAAAATCAAATAAATCAGAATGCCGGCCGCTCTGATCAGAGTTGCCGGTTAGTATTTCTCTTCGCGTTCCTTGGCTTCTTTCAGCCATTTGAACAGCATTAACATATACCGGGGATGAAGAGTCAGGGCTCACAAAATAAATCGAACAAAATGTTTATTTTTATGTTTAATTTGATAAATCCAATTTTTATAAACCCAAAAA
>PWHJ01000167.1 GCA_003554865.1 Bacteroidota bacterium
GTTTCTTAGGCGAACTTCATCCTGATGTGGCGGAAAAGTTTCAACTTAAAGGAACTCCCGTAGTAGGAGAACTGGATATGGATAGTCTTACCAAAGAGGCTCATCTGCACAAGGTGTTTCACGCTCTGCCACGCTACCCGGCATCGCGGCGTGATCTGGCGGTACTGGTGCCCCGAGAAGTCCCTGCCGGAGAAGTGGAGGCTTGTATCAAAGAAGTCGGAGGAGAGCTGTTGGAGAGATTTGCCTTGTTCGATCTTTATGAAGGAGAGCCTGTGCCTGCCGGATACAGCAGTTTGGCTTACACCGTCGTCTATCGTTCTTCAAGCAAAACTTTGACTGATGAAGAGGTGTCCGAAGTTCACACAAAGGTGGCCCAAGAATTGTATCAACGACATGGTGTAACTTTGAGGGGTTGAAAAATAGAGTGTAATTACGCAAAGTGAGTGTTACCAAAGCGTGGTTAAAGTAGAATCTGCAGAAGTAATCTGGAAGCGCTGAATTTTTTATTTCTGAAAGCACCACTAAAACTTATGGTGTAAGGGGAAAGCGAAAGCGAGGGGACTCTGATGGATCCGGGAAACAAGAGAAGAGTCACCATAACTATCATGGGAGAGGAATACGCTATTCGCGGCTCCTCTTCTCCTGAACATTTACAAAAAATTGCTGAGCATGTGGATGGTATTATGCAGAGGCTCACCGAAAGTAACCCTCAGATGAGTCGCCATAAGATTGCGGTACTGGCCTCTATAAACCTGGCCGACGAACTTTTTAGAGTCAAAGGATACCCCGAAACCCAAGAGTCGGACCAAGAAGAAAGCCGTTTGGGAGAGAGGGGTGAAAGTGACGATGAACTGGTTTGATCTGGTTTTACTCGCGCTACTGTTATTTTATGCTCTAAATGGGATGGTTCAGGGGCTGGTGAAGCAAATAGTGGGGTTTTTGGGTTTTTTTCTGGCCTTATTATTGGCTCTCTTCGGTAGTCGTTTTCTGGCCGGTATGATAGGGCCTTATATTCCCATAGAAGACCTGGTGTCTGCCCAGGAAGTTTTGGAAATTTTCGGTGCGGAACTGGACTTGGAAGCAGTTGCCCTGATGGTAGTGAGTGTCTTTTCTTTTGTGCTTTTGTTTGTGGTGTTGCAGATTGTTTTCAGGATGTTGGTAGGCACATTAGGTTGGGTAAACAGTATCCCCGTGATAGGTAAGATCAACGCCCTCGGCGGAGGCGTTTTGGGTTTACTCAAAGGAATGTTGTTCGTATTCATTCTGGCTACGGTTCTTTCTCTGGTTCCTGTAGAAGTGGTGCAGGCAGCAGTAGGAGGCTCCGAAGTGGCCGGTTTTTTAGAGGCGCAGATGTCGGGATTATTCCAGCTTCTGCAGGATTGGTTCGAGACATTTTTTTTGCAGATTAATGAATGGTCCTCAGTAAAATAAATCTTTTAATGTAACTACTCAGCCTGTTAAATTTAATTAAAGGATGTTGTGTTTGGCGATTTGTGACCTTAAAGTGAGTGTTAACGAACGATGCGGAAACAGAGCGACAGACACAACACCCTAAAAAGTATGAGTAGTTACCTTTTAATTATACAAAAAGCGGAAAGTAAGATTCCCCATTAGTTTAGATCTAGTTTTAGTATAGCCCAGAGGAGGTAAAGCAGGCAGTGAATACCAATGCAAAAAGCTTAGTTAAATTGTCGGTACAAGGGCAAGTATCACCGCACGTTAGAAGAGACCAGTTTTTGATTGGACACCATGGAAAACCGGTAGTACTACCCGGTGTAGGAGGTATCACCTACAATGTAAAGATCGGCGATGCAGTATTTGGTTGGGCCGGTGATCATATTGAACCAGGGGTGAGTATCAAAGCAGTCGGCGATAAAAAAGTTACCGAAAATACCGGTTTGAACGTTTTGGCCTGTATCGGCAACTCGGCGCGTGTAATCAGTGGAGATGCTAAAGGAGATACCGGAGTGGTAACCGGTAAACACGGTGGTATAGAACACGTATTGATATATTTTCCGCAGCAAACTTTGGAAAAGCTTACCATGGATGACAAGATTCTTATTCAAGGCTTTGGCCAAGGTCTGGAGATTGCTGAATTGCCAGATGTTAGGATTATGAACCTTGATCCTGATTTGCTAAACAGCATGCCCCTATCTCTGGAAAATGACACTCTGGAAGCACCAGTGGTAGGTATCATCCCGCCGGAGCTTATGGGTTCCGGCATCGGTGCTCCTGGATGCTACAGCGGAGATTATGATTTAACCACGGCAGATATGGAAGTTATAAAAAGATGCGGATTGGAGAATTTACGTTTTGGCGATCTGGTAGCCATACAGGATACGGATAATTCTTACGGTAGATGTTTTAGAAAAGGCGCCGTTTCTATTGGTGTGGTTGTGCACAGCGACTGTGAAAAAGCCGGCCATGGCCCGGGTATAACCACTATCTTTACTTCGGCCTCTGGAAAGATTCGTCCTAAGAAGGTTTCTGCGGCTAATATAGGTGACTATCTCAGCTTAACCGTTCCGGATAGCCACCAAGAGGAGGCGTAAGAAGCTGTGGGAACGAGGAGGAAAAGGTGACTTTAACCGGTAATGAGCAGGTCTTATCACAAGAGTTTTACCAGGATAGCCCGGAAAAAGTTGCTCGCAAATTACTGGGTAAGGTTTTAATTCACCGTACCGCTACCGGAGTAACTGCCGGTATGATTGTAGAAACGGAAGCTTATTATCAGGGTGATCCCGCCTGTCATGCCACTCGAGGAAGAACCCGAAGTAATGCATCTATGTTTGGACCTCCCGGTCATGCTTACGTATACCTGGTGTACGGGATGCACCATTGTTTTAATGCCGTTACCGGGGCGGAAGGCGTAGGGGAAGCAGTTCTACTAAGGGCTTTGGAGCCTCTGCAAGGGTTATGGTTAATGCAACAGCGGAGAGGAGCATCGTGCCCTCGACGCAGGTTAGTTAGCGGTCCAGGCAATCTGTGTTCGGCCATGGGAATATGCCGGGAACACGACGGGGTTTCTTTACAAACCTCCTCCCTTTATGTGGTAAATGTAGATAAGCAGTTTACAGGGACTGAAGCCATAGAGGTAACTTCCAGGGTAGGTATAAGTAAGGGAAAAGAACTTCCCTTACGTTTTTATATTCGTGATCATCCTTACGTATCAAGGAGATAGTTTATGAGTACACCTATGACCGATAGGGAAATACGCCTGTTGGATTTCCATACCATCAGAGAAAAGTTGACCTATTATACAGTGACGGAGGCAGGTAAAGAGAAGGCTTGGTCCCTGCTTCCTTTTTCACAAATAAAAGAAGTGACAGGAGCTTTACAAAAAACGACTCAGGTTCGCCGTCTACTAAAAGATTCCCTTTTTACTCATGAAACGGTGCCCGATCTCAGACCTCATCTAAAAAGATTGTCTAAAGGAGGCTCTCTAGGTGCCGAAGAATTAAGTGCTTTCATCCTCTTTTTACAAGGCTGTGAGCATCTCA
>PWHJ01000169.1 GCA_003554865.1 Bacteroidota bacterium
AACTTGTTTATAGGTAGTAAGATGGTGCATATAATTATTAATAGGGTTTATGTTTGTTCACTTTTTATGGTGTATATATTGGAATATGATTAAATATTTTATTAAAGTAAAAAAAATCGCTAAAATGGAACTATCCACCCCCGGAGAAGGTGGCTTTAAGCCCGATTTTTGCTGCGCACCGCGAATTTTTTAGCGTACAGGCCTTTCGGGCAAAGCCCCGCCAGGACATAACCGCTTTCTATGAACTTGGATTTTTTAATGAAACTAAAATAAGCAATTATTCATTATTTTGAAAATTTTTCATCTAGGTTTTGAGGTGTATCATAATTATTTGCAGCTGTATGGCTGAGAAATAAGTATAAATTATTCGCAGCCGTATGGGTAAAGTGTAAATTAAAATTGAATTCCACCAATGTTGGGTTATTTTTTAATAAATAAAAAAAATACCAACAAAATCAATGATTTAAAAGTGAAAATAATATTGAAATCAAAAAATCACTTTAGCACTTGAAAGCATTAATTTTATTGGCATGAGTAGTGTTTTAAGTAATGATAACGCAACACTAATAGCTGAATCCTTTTAGAAAAATTTTGCCAAAAGAACAAGGCAATTCAACAAGGAAAGACCTGGTTTTAAAGTAAAAAAATACTGAAATAGAACCATCTACAACCCAGGGTGGTGTCCTTAATCCTATTTTAATTCACACCACTTTTTTTCAATTACACATGCCTTTAGGACAAAACCCTGCCAGGAGATGATCGCACCCTGTATTTCTACCAAATGGCTTTAATCGAGGATACTTGTTTTTTTGAAGAAGTAAAAATATTTGCTAAAATCGGAATATCCACAACCCAGGGTGGTCTCCTTAACCCTATGTTAATTCACACCACTATTTTTTTGGATCACACATTCCTTTCGGGCAAAGCCCTGCCAGAAGATGATCGAGCCTTATATTTGTGCCAAATGACTTTAACAGGGGACACGGGCTTAAAATTGAACTAAAAATCCAGATCCTCGAAAGGGGATTTTACCTGCTGGATGCTGGCGATGCTTACATGTGTATATATTTCAGTCGTTTTAGAGCTTTTGTGACCCAGCAGTTCCTGAATTATGCGAACGTCTGTTCCCTTCTCCAGCAGGTGTGTTGCAAATGAGTGCCTTAACCAGTGCAGTGAAACAGGCTTTTTGATCCCTGCTGCCTCCAATCCGTTCTTCAATATCTTGGAAAGGCTGGTAGGTGAATATTGAGCCCCCTTAATTTGCCCTTCAAATAACCATTTTGACGGCCGGTATGCCTTGTAGTACTCCCTCAGCAAATGAAGAATTTTGTTTGGCAGAGGCACCATCCTGTCTTTCCTGCCTTTGGCCTGCCTTATTATTACAACCCCCCTCCTGCTGTCTATATCGTTGGGTTTTAATTCGAGCAATTCACTTCTTCTTAATCCACAGGCGTAAATCAGGCTGAGCATGGCCTTATGTTTCAGGTTCTTAATTGATGAAAGCAAGCTACCTACCTCCTCTTTGCTTAAAACATTTGGCAACTTGCGTTCTGCCCTTGGTCGTTCAATTCTTTCAGTATTAAACTCTTTGTTATGGATCCTGCTGAAAAACAGTTTCAGACCACTGGCAACCTGATTTTGAATAGAATGTGAAAATCCTTTACGCTTCAAATAAGAGTTGTATGATATCAAGTCCTTATTAGTTATCTGATCTATTGGCTTATTTACACTGAGCAGGAATTGCCTGACTGAACCGCAATATGTTTTTATTGTAGATTCACTGTATCTCTTGTGATTAAGGTACTGCTCGAAAACATTAATGTTTTCTGCAATCTCAGTAAATCTCTTGTGAACAGGGTTTCCGCCGGAGAATCCCGGATCGTTTTCTTTATCGATTAACGAGCTGTAGTCCAGTTGGGCATAGTTCTTTAACCTGTTCCATGCCTTATTTAGTGAAGGGAGGTCATACCTGATATGCCAGGATTGATGTATTTCACTCCAACGGGCATCAGGCAGGTTTTTCACCAGTCCAACCAAATCTTTGTTATGAAAAAACTTGAGGAACAGCCTTTCCTCATTGTTGCATCTGTCAACATACAAATAAATGGTTTTCTTCATCAGTAATCTGAGATTTTTTTAGGTTTCAAAGATCACATAATTGTCTGATGTTTAAGTTACAAAAAAATGGTAATATAGGCGATAGTTTTAAGCGTATTTTCTTTTATACAAAAGACTATATAAATGAATTGAATCTGAGATTTATTCAGGGGAAAGCCCCATCAGCCTTTGGCAGACAAAATGATATGAACAAACATGGGGGTTCCATCGGATTGAAAAGCAAAGGTTCAAAGTCTTAATAGGTAAAATATTGATAAATAATTTACTAAACCTAATTTATACAGATAAAATAGAAACAGGGCAAATTTTAATGTATCAAATCCTGTTGTATTACCGTACAACATAACTAACTACTAATTAACTAACACAACTTCAAATGATAAAGCAAATTATTCCTTTTATTCTCGTATTGAGCTTTACCGGCTGTGCCGAGCTGATGCATATAGTTGAACAAGTCGACACCGAACGTCCGCTTACGGAGCAGGAGGTTGTTAACGGACTGAGACAGGCACTGACAATTGGAGCCGATTCGGCTGCATCCCGGCTGGCTGCAACTGACGGGTACTACCGTGACCGGCTTGTAAGAATTTCGCTTCCTCCTGAAGCAGCTATAATCACTCAAAATATCTCTTATATCCCTGGTGGCGAAATGATGGTGGAGGATGTTATACTCCGCATAAACCGGGCTGCAGAAGATGCCGCAAGGGAAGCCGGTCCTGTTTTTGCAACTGCCGTAAGGAATATGACTGTGCGTGACGGATTTGAGATACTGCGAGGTGAAAAGGATGCTGCTACTCAATACCTGCAGGCACAAACCTACGACCAGCTTTTCAACCTTTATCAGCCGAAGATCAAAAGCTCCATTGAAAAGCCTTTCGTGGGAAATATGTCAACTGCCGAATCATGGGATATGCTTACAGGGCAGTGGAACAGTGTTGCAAACTCAACTGTGGGCCGAATGGCCGATATGAGACCTGTTGAAACGGATCTTGCCACATTCCTTACTCAGCAGGCGTTGAACGGACTTTTCCTCAAACTTGCCGAAGAAGAGGAGAAAATACGAACCGAGCCGGTCGCAAGGGTGACAGACCTGCTTAGAAGGGTTTTCGGTCAGAGCAATTGATGAAAAAATATTTACATGTGCCGGTCTACTGGTAAAGAAATCTTTCTCAACTCTTTTAAGAAGATTGAGTCCAAAAAAGGTATTTGTTTTAACCCGGGAGACAATGAAGATCAATTATATTTTTGAAATTTCCTGGAATTCACTACTTTTAAAAAGTGATTCTTAAATCTATTAAAATATTCCTGTACCTGCTCGCCGGTGCATACATCATTTTTCTTGGTTATGCGGTGTTGAATGACCCTTTGAAGGAGCGGGATTTTTCAGATATGCTGCAAAAGGAATATGATTCGGTTAGTTTGCCGAAAAGTGTGAGTGAGCCGGGTGGAGGTAGTCAGGTTGGCAGTGACCCGATTGGCAGTGAGCCGGGTGGAGGTAGTCCGGTTGGCAGTGAACCGGTTGGCAGTGACCCGGATGTTGATGGTCAGGATGGAAGTACTTCGAAAGATAGCGTATCGGTAAAGGGTACATGGATGAATGAATCCGGTATAAAGGAACCTAATCCGGATACACCTAGAGGTGATACTGTAATAAAGAGGGGAAAAAGAACTTCCCTTCACTTGCCAATGAGGAAATGTGCAGGAACTGAAAGTGGTGATACTGAAGAAATGGTTGTGGCACTCACTTTTGACGACGGGCCATCCATAAAACATACCCCTGAAATCCTCAACATACTGAAAGAGCACAATGTCAAAGCCACGTTCTTCATAGTAGGCGAGCACGTTAAATACTACCCGGGGCTTACAAAAAGGATTTTTGAGGAAGGACACATAATCGGGAATCACAGCTACTATCACCCCGACTTTAAGACCATATCGAGGAAAGAGGTTGAAGAAGAGTTAACCAAAACAAGTAAGAGTGTTCAGAAAATAACCGGCCGGTATCCTTTACTGTTAAGGCCTCCTTACGGGCATTGCAACGACACGGTGAATCAGGTGGTGAAGGATCTTGGCTTTAAAATGATCACCTGGAGTGTTATGACTGATGATTATAAACCCGAAATAAAGGCTGAAGAGATCAAAAAAGAAATACTGAACAAAATGCACCCAGGTGCAATAATCGGTTTGCATGACGGTGGGGGTGACAGGACAAAAACCGTAAAAGCATTGCCGGAAATAATCAGGACCCTCCGGGAGCAGGGATATGAACTGGTTACAATACCGGAATTGCTCAACATTGAACCATATCAATAATGGTTTTCTGGCAAATAAAATTAATGTGTAGCTGCAGATAGGCGGCGGGAGTGGTGCAGGCTTGCCTGTAGGAGGGATTGTCCCCTGCATCCGCTAGTTCGAGGGCAGGAAGCAACCAGCGACAAAAGGATTATAGTCAGCAGCAATGGTTGCGGGTAGCAAAGCGGCAGGGGGCAAATGGATGATGATCCGCAGCTACTTTGGCAGGCATGAAGCTTCCCGCAAACAGGACATTATCATGCGTAGCACGTGGGTTTGTAAGTTAAATAAAGTGGTGATCTTAAAAATTAAACTAAACCGGACATTATGAAGCGAGGAATATTTGTTTTCATCTTTATATTGATAATTGCAATTCTGTTTTTGGTTCTGAAACCTTTCCGCACCGCACCGCCTATCCTCATAGGCGCTACCATGTCGGAAACTGGTGCATTCTCAGCACAGGGATTGGCTGCACGCAACGGCTACCTGCTGTTTCAGGATCATATCAATGAACAGGGTGGCATACTTGGCAGGAAAGTCAGGTTCATTATCTACGACGATAAATCTGATACCGATACCGCTGCAGCTCTCTATGAGAGGCTTATTACTGAAGATGGAGTTGATCTGGTAATGGGCCCCTATGGTTCCACACTCACTGAGGCAGTAGCTCCGGTTACCGAAAGGCACCGCCAGGTTATGATCTCCCCGCTGGCTGCCTCCGGATTTATATGGGACAAGGGACACCGTTACCTTTTTATGCAGCTCACTCCCGCGGAACTTTTCCTGGGTGGACTGATAGAGATGGCTTACGGCTACGGGCTCAGGAAAGTTGCCATTATCTATGAAGATGCACAATTCCCTGCAGAAGAGGGTACCGGGGCTGCCGAACTGGTAAAAGAAAAGGGAATGGATTTGGTGGTCCGTGAAACTTACCCGCCGGGGACAGACGACTTTTCTGCCCTACTGGAAATGATCAGGGAAGCCGGTGCCGATGTATTGGGAATGTCGGCCTTATCAACGGATGACTATATTGCTATAGTCCGTCAGATGAAAGAACTGGATATCAATGTGAAGATGTTTGGAGCAGCAGCGTCATCTGACCAGTTTCAGGAAGAGCTGGGAGATGCAGCCGAATACACCTACGGACTTTTATTATGGGATAAGGGTCTCCCTCATCCGGGAATTGATCAGTTTTCTGAAGCTTACAGGAAAGAGTACAACACTGAACCAACACTTCATGCGGCAGGCGCTTATGGTGGATGCCAGATACTTGCGGAAGCCACAGAACTGGCAGGTGCACTTGATTCAGAATTGATCCGGGAGGAGCTGCTCAGTCTTGAAACACAAACCATATTCGGCAAATTTTCAGTTGACGAACGGGGTTACCAGGTCGCCAACCGGGGGGTTTTCATACAATGGCAGGACGGGGAAAAGGTTGTTGTATGGCCGGAGGAATTTGCCACGGCAAAACCCAGGTTCCCTGCCCCGCCGTGGAGTGAAAGATGAATCTTTGTTTAGCCAGCTTGAATCCCTGAAGAGCTTATTAAATGCCTACTCCGCCATGAAGGGGAAGGTGAAAGCCCCATCAGCCTTTGGCAGACAAAATGATTTGAACAAACATGGGGGTTCCATACGTTGAAACACCTTTTTTTGATATACTTGAAATATATAAATCATTGATATTTAATACTATTAACCTGGCTTGTCCGTATGAATCTTTATTTAGCCAGCTTAAATCGCGGTGACTTCCTGCTTGGGTTTTCCCCGTAAGGGACAGGCAGTTTAAAAATATTCGCGGTCAGAAGAAAAAATCGGTGTTAACGCCACCTCCACTGGTGGTGGATAATCCGATCTTAGCCAATTTTTCAATAGAAAACCATTGTGAACACTGTTTCACTTCCGGGGATTGACTTCACTTTCAGGTCTCCCTTATGCATCTTCATTATACGCCTTGACAGGCTAAGTCCTATACCTGTACCATTCTCCCTTGTAGTGAAAAATGGAATGAAAATCTCGTCAATCAGTTCAGCCGGTATGCCGGGACCATTGTCGGCAACAGATATCCCGACTCCCCCCGGGGGGATTTCGTGGGAATAGATCCTGATCGTTCCGCCGCCTGTTTCCTGCAATGCTTCAACGGAATTTTTCACCAGGTTCAGCAAGACCTGCGTCACCAGCTTCTCATCGGCATATATCGTTATGTCATCTTCAACGGAATAAGTTATCCTTACCTTATTGGACGATTGTTCCGGGCGTAACAGCAACACTGTTTTTTCAACCAGCTCTTTCACATTCAGGATCTTCTTTTCAGGAGCAGGAAGCCGGGTAAGTTTCCGGTAAGAGTCAACAAAACGGGTTAGCCCCTGCCCCTGTTCACGAATAACTTCCAGTCCCCTTATGGTCATACTTATCATTTTATCATTCACCTCGCTGGCAGGGATAGCTTCACCGTCCTTTACAAAATAGCTGCAAAGGTTCTCTGAAAGTGATGTAACAGGGGCTATTGTATTCATTATCTCGTGGGTCAGCACTCTTATCAGTTTCAGCCAGGAGTCCAGTTCCTTTTCATCCAGTTCCTTCCTTATATCCTGAATGGAAACCAGTGTCAGATAACCGTTATTGCCTTTAAACCCGGAGGCTTTTGCAAAAAATGTGACTGTTTCGTTTTTCACTGCACAGGAAATCAGCCTCTCCTCGCCCTCTTTCAAATCCTTTACAGAGGCGGCAAGCTTTTCATCCAGCCTCTCAAGTTGTTTAAGGTGTGTGAACTGTTTCAGTCCCAGCATTTCCCTGGCGCTGCTGTTGGCATTTATCACAAACCCGTTTTGGTCAAAAGAGAAGATTCCCGTTGCCACTTTCTCTGTCAGTGCACTGAAGTATTGCTCCTGCAGCCTGTTTTCAATATGCATATTCTGTATCTGTCTGTTGATCCTTTCCATGTTGGCGCTGAGCTTTTCCAGCACACTGTCACCACTGTGGCGGGGAAAAGAGAGGGAATGATCTTCATTTCTGATCGCCTCAAAGAAAAAGGCAATCTTTCTGTTCACCCTGTTGATGTAGTAAAAGAGATTAACCACCTGTATAACCAGAACGGACGCAAATGCCAGTCCGGTATAGACCGGTTGACCTGACCCGAACGACCAGCCTGTGACTACACTAACAAGTATCAGCAGGATTAAACGGATTGCAATATTTGCCCTGTATTTGCCGGTCATATTTTATTAAAAATTGATTCTGCCGCTCATCTCATATTTATCTTCAAAATATCCACTTAATGTATAAAAAAATTCCCAAACCTGACTATCCTCCTCTATGAAAGGTGGGATTATGGCCAATTTTTGCCGTGCACCGCGAATTTTAGCACATCTCTTTCCCGGGCAAAACCCCCTGCCGGGATATGAACGTGTCAAAGAATGCGGATATTTAACATTAAGACAAAATTGCTAAACCTGGCTATCCTCCCCGGAAAAATTAGTCCGTAAAAACGCCAATCTCATCTCATATCACCACTATTTTCCCTTTTTGTGTCCGGACTGATTATCCCGGATTTTTTCATTTTATTGTAAATGGTCTGCCTTGTTATACCCAGCTGTTCGGCGGCGGCTTTGATATTTCCCGCATTTTTTTCAATTGCCATTCTGATCATCTTCTCTTCCATTTCATCCAGTCTCATTATCTCCATGTCAGTATCACCCAATTCTGGTGTGCCATGAAAAAAGTCGCTTATAGTAAGTCTGCCCGTATCGTTTAATATCACAGCCCTTTCAACGGCCTGCTGAAGTTCCCTTACATTGCCAGGCCATCTGTATTCGATAAGCCATCCCATTGCCTCTTCGGTTATCTCAACGGGTGATTTGCTGTATTTTGCGGAATATTTTTCCAGAAAATAGTCCGCCAGCACCGGGATATCCTTTTTCCTGTTTCGCAGGGGAGGGATCTCTATCCGGATGGTGTTTATCCGGTACAACAGGTCTTCCCTGAACAGGCCTTCTTTAACCATAGCATTCAGATCCCTGTTGGTCGCGCTTATTAACCGGATATCTACCGGAACCGGGGTATTTGAACCCACCCTTGTGACCTCCCTGTTTTGTAATGATGCAAGCATTTTTGACTGCAGGTTGAGCGGAAGGTTTGATATCTCATCCAGGAAAAGAGTGCCTCCCGAGGCAAGCTCAAACTTGCCTCTCCTGTCATCCCGTGCGTCGGTAAACGCCCCTTTCACATGTCCGAACAACTCACTTTCAAATAGTGTTTCGGATAATGCGCCCATATCGACGGTAACCATCAGTTCCTGCCTTCGTGGGGACAAACTGTGTATTCTCCTTGCTATCAACTCCTTTCCTGTACCGTTCTCACCGGTTACAAGCACATTTGTGTCTGTCCCGGCAACCTTATCGACTAGTTTGAGTACATTTGCAAGCTCCGGGGATTTGCCGACAATTTCCTTCTCTTCCCTGTTGAAGTTGCTTTTAAGCTCCCTCTCCCTGTTGCGCAAGTTGTTAACCTCATTTTTCGATATGCTGAGCTGGGCAGCAGAACGGACTGTGGCCAGCAGTTTGTTGTTGTCCCACGGCTTCAGAACAAAATCAGTTGCACCCTCCTTCAGTGCCCTTACAGCCAGTTCAACATCGCCGTAAGCGGTAATGGGTACAACCGATATGCCCGGATGCTCCCGTTTGATCCTTTTCAGCCAGTAAAGACCTTCGTTTCCGGTGTTTGCACCGGGTTTGAAATTCATGTCGAGCAACACAACATTGTAAGATCTTTGCTGAAGCTCCGAGGCCAGGGTTTTGGGACCGGAAATGCATGTTACATTGTCAAATTCCGGTGAGAGAAGCATATCAAGGGCAACAAGCACATTCTTGCTGTCATCTGCTACCAATATATTTCCTTTGGACATGTTGTTTTCCGTTTCCCTCAAAAATAAATATGAGAATTTACAATTCCAATAAATGTGTCAAAAAAATTGTCACATACCTGTAAAAATATTTTACAGGCAGGAGAGTTTACTATTGGCTTAAAGCCTGAATTCCACTCATAAAAACTTTATGGCACGGTATTGGCTCTAGTTGATAATGGTATAAGTTAATTGGTGTGGCAGCGTTGGCGGCAGCTAATTGATGAGGCAACGTTGGCAGTAGTCAATTGATGGGTCAGCGTTTGCAGTGGTTAATTGATGGGGCGGCGTTAGCGGTAGCTAATTAATGGGACAGCGTTGGCGGTAGTTAATTGATGAGGCAACGTTGGCAGTAGTCAATTGATGGGTCAGCGTTGGCAGTGGTTAATTGGTGGGGCATAATATGTCAGTAGTAAATTATGGCAAAGTATCTTGACTGGTTTAATAAATATTTCAGTATGCTTGTTAAGATTGGGTGAAAAATGGATGAAAGCCCCCGGGGGGTTGACTGATTTGTTACCCGAATATAACCGGAGGGTTGAATGATTTGTTATTTGTGTATCAACCGAGGGTTAGCTGATTTGTTATCAGAAAATCAGCGGAGGGTTGGCTGATTTATTATCTTAATACCCCCGGGAGGGTTACGGCTTATCTGCTAATTTATACGGGTGGCAACTCTTTTTTATTTGTTTGCCGCTTACTGTTTTGGCTACATTAATTTAAATAAACTACTTTTATAAAAACCGGCAAAATGATCAAAACTGTTGAACTCGACAAGATCTTCCGCACCGATGAAGTTGAAACACAGGCATTGAACAAGGTCAACTTCTCGGTTGCAAAAGGGGAGTTCGTAGCCGTGATGGGTCCTTCAGGTTGCGGAAAGTCCACCCTCCTGAACATTCTTGGAATGCTTGACAATCCAACTTCAGGGGAGTATTACTTTGACGGGACTGAAGTGGGCAGGCTGGGGGAGAGCCGCCGGACCGACCTGCGCAAAGGCAATATCGGGTTTGTCTTTCAAAGTTTCAACCTGATTGACGAGATAACCGTGCGCGAAAATGTTGAACTGCCCCTCGTTTACCTGCGAATAAAGGGGCAAAAAAGAAAGGAGATGGTTGAAGCCGTACTGGAACGCATGAAAATCAGTCACCGCAGGAACCATTTCCCCCAGCAATTGTCAGGGGGCCAGCAGCAAAGAGTTGCCATTGCCAGGGCAGTTGTGCTGAATCCCAAACTGATACTCTGCGATGAGCCCACAGGGAACCTTGACTCCAAAAACGGACTGGAGGTGATGAACCTTCTAACCGGACTCAACAGGGAGGGCACAACCATTGTTATGGTCACCCACTCACCACACGATTCGGAGTTTGCCCATCGCATTGTCAACCTGTTCGACGGCAAAATCATAACCGAGAACCTGAGAAAAGAGGCAGATAAGGTAATCCTTTAGTATTTAAAATCAAATCTTCCCTGTAAGCTATGATACTGCATTACATTAAAATGGCGATCCGCAACTTTCAGGCAGGACGGCTGATCTTTGCAGGAAGCGTTATCACAATTTCCCTTGGCACTTTATGCATTTCCCTCCTTATAACTTTTGTGCACAATGAGTTGTCAACCGACAAATTTCATGATCGCAGCGGTAATATCTATATGACAACCATACAGGAATCTGACCGGAGCAGGCCGCGTTCTTTTTCCCCGTCCGGAATACTGAATTTCGATCACAGGGACTACCCGGAAATTGAAAATATGGTTACACTCATGAAATACCGGGAAGGAGAGGCAAGACTAATCCGTTCGGAATCGACTTTTTTGCCCGGTGTATTGGTTGCAGACAGCACCTTTTTTGAAATTTTTGATTTCCCTCTTTTAAGGGGCGATGAAAAAACCGTTCTCTCCGATCCCAATTCAGCAATAATAACCGGTCAATATGCCCGGACTGTATTCGGGGATACTGATCCCATAGGTGAGCCGGTCACCGTTATTGCCGATGAAACAACACTCTACACAATAAGAGGTGTTATAAAAGACCCTCCCCCTAACAGCTCTTTTACTTTTGACATAATTCTCCCCTCCCACTCCGCTCAATTCAACAGATATGGGGCAGACTTCCTGCTGGCAGGAAGCGGTTTCAATAAAGAAGCCTTTTCTGAAAAAATCAGTGATATCGGCGAGGTTCATTTCCAGTATACCGACAGCAAGACGGATATTATACCTTTTACCGACATATATTTCAGCGGTGACAAGCTCAGTGGTGACAGCTACCTCATCTCCCGCTATGGTGACAGAACCACCATCTTTATCCTCATTGTAATTATTGCAGTAATAGCGGTTATATCAGCGCTCAATTTTTCAAACCTGCAGATCATCAATATTAACAGCTGGATAAAAAACATTGGCGTTACCATAATTAACGGGGCCGGGCGCAGGCAGATCCTGGTTCAGAGAATTGTCGAATTCATGCTGATTGTAATCCTTTCAGCTTTTATTGTTACATTAGCCTTCCTGTATGTACTCCCCTATTTCAACAACCTCACAAACATTCCCCTCGATCCGCTGCCGTGGAACATTTTATTGCTGAATGGGGGAATCTTGTTCATCCTGGCACTCTTTGCACTGATCTATCCTGCGGTTTTATCTTTCAGGGTGCCTGCCATTGTAGGACTGAAAAACAATATATTGTCAGGGCGTTATCTCTACAGGCAAAAGCTGATATTGACCGCACAGTTTGCACTTACCATAATACTCTTTGTTTCATCGGTTGTGGTAGGGAAGCAGCTTTCGCTGATGCTTGACAAAGACCTGGGGTTCAGGGATGAGAACATTGCAAGGATGAAGTTCTTCCCTTTCCGTGTGGCTGCCGGAAGCAGGGAAGAGCGCATGAAGGAGCTGGAGGAAAGGGAGGATAATTACCAGTATATTCTGAATGAGCTGAATGCAAATCCGGCCATTGCAGGTTTCTGCAGGGGCGAATCACCCCTTGAGCCATTTTCCATGCCATGGAAGCTCAGGGGTGTTGATGATGATTATGAAACTTACAGCGGACTTGGAGTGACGCCGGGTTATGACGAACTGCTAGGTCTGGATATAGTTGAAGGCAGGTTTTTCGATGAAGAGAGGGACAGGTCAAGGGAAAGCAAGGTTGTTATAAATCAGTCTGCTAAAAACCACTGGAATATCGATGACCCGGAAGATGTGTTGCTTGTGAACAGGTATTGGGAAGTTATGATGGATGATTTTGAAATAATAGGGGTTGTAAGGGATTTCAACTTTGAGCACCTCTCTGCAAGGCCGCAGCCTCTTATCATGGTCTTTTTCGATGATATGGACCTTGATTTCCTTATAAGGTTTGAAGAGGGGCAGGTTTCAGAAGGCTTGCAGTTTCTGGGTGAACTTTATGAGAAGGTAAACCCCGGGGTACCTTTCGATTACTCCTTTCTTGAAGATGATATCGGGGAACTGTATGAAGAGGAGAAGCGGCTCGCCACCATTTATTCACTTTTCACAGGATTTGCAATAATTATCACAATGATAGGTCTTTTCACGATTACCCTATACGACACTTTCCGACGGACCAAGGAAATAGGCATCCGTAAAGTGAACGGGGCGAAGAGATGGGAAGTGATGGCCCTTCTGAATATGGATTTTCTCAAATGGGTTGCCGCAGCATTTGTTATATCTATACCTGTTGCCTGGTATGCAATGGACAGATGGCTTCAGAACTTTGCATACCGGACTGATTTGAGCTGGTGGATCTTTGCACTGGCCGGACTGTTCGCAATGGTTGTCGCTTTGATTACCGTAAGCATTCAAAGCTGGCTGGCCGCCAGTCAAAACCCCGCCGAATCGCTGAGAGATGAATAATTACCGGTAATAGAAAAATCAAAAAGATGAAGTAAAAATTCGCTAAAATCTGACTATCCAAAACTGAAAGAGGTGACATTAAGCCCGGTTTTTGCGGTGCACCGAGATTTTTCTTCGCACCGTAAATTTTTTTAACACATATGCCTTTCGGGCAAAGCCCCGCCAGGACATTACCGAGCCTAAAAGACGAGGGTATTTAAAGTGAAACTAAGTAATACAGACAGTAAATTTCCCGGCATATTACTGAGTGTCAAAACAGGCATCCTCAAAAAAGAGCCGGTTTGAAAAGTTCGATATGGTAATTTGTGTTGAATCTTGATACATATACAAGCTAATGTTTTGCTTGTGATGTTTTCAGAGTTAAGTCACTCATTGTTAATCGCAATTTGCTTTGGGGAATTGATTCCAAAGCTTTATTTATTTGTTCAGCCTTTTCCTTTTTAATAAATGGCGGAACCAAATCCTCAAATTTAATTTTCAATAACCGGTTTATAATTATTATATCTTCCCTGGAAAACGGTCTTAATCCATTGATTAACTCGGACATGTAACCCTTTCGGTGTCCAAGAATTTTTGCCAAATCTGTCTGGTTTAATCCTTCTTCCTTTAATCTCCTCCTAATCTGCTCTTTCCTTTTTTGATTGAATTGATTTTCTGCCCTTACAAGAGCCTCTGCAATATCACTCTGTTTTACCTGTTCATCTGTAATTGAGGTTTCATCGGACCAATGTTCTAGTTCATATTTTTTTATCAGAACCTTAAGTTGTTTTCTAATATCTGAATAGAACTTATCTTTTTGTGCCGGTTTTCTAAGTTTTAAATATAATGAAGAAGCTTTTTCAAATTCCATCTCATTTTCCAGCTTCTCAATTTTTAAAATATTACTTATAGCCAATCTTTCCATAATCATATTAATTGATGGTTTCTTAACCATTTTCTAATAGTTCTTTAATTGCCTTTAAATGTTGAGTCATATTCATCATGGGTGCCAGCCCATATTATTATAGCTTCGTCTTGATCAAACAATATTAAGACCAGTGTCCTGTGGATGTGTATATCAAAAAAATAGAACCCATCACTATGTACACAATCAGCATCAGGCCTAATTTTTTTTATATCCGTTTTTTTTGACCATTCCGCATTTTCAATATCCAAAATCAACTTATCAATAGCATCCAATAATTTATTATTTCCTCTGTTCTTCCTTTTTAGCTTAAGCAATTTGTCTTTACGTAGTAATTCCAAACCTATTTCTATTTAATAAACGTAAATATAACAAATATAGTTCTACAATATATGAAACTTTTAAAAAGATTCATATTCGCACACGATTTCGATAAAAATTTTCGCAAACCAGAGTCTTTCAGCAAACCAGTATACCCGATTCCCTGAATTAACAGTTCTAATTTTTTTTTCAAATTTTGTCCAGTTATTTAGGGGGCTAATACAGGAGTCTTGGCTTAGGTCAACAAACCGTTGCAAAACCACGTCTGCCGAAGTCACCTGTTAAATCCCTTTACTTTTTATAAAAAAAACTTAATATGTTTTTTTATTCAATTTTTTTTTTTTCAAAAACACTTGACACGAAAAACTATTTTTTCTAATTTAGTTTAAGAAAATCATACTATATTTTAACAAAATCTTTTTCATGTTGCATTACATGTATAGCTTTATAACTCGAACACTTTTAATCGATCATATTTTATTTTGATTTCTTCGTTCTTTGAAAAGCCTGTAATTAGCTCATAGTATTTACGTAATAAGCCCAGCTTTGATCAATCTCTAATAAATGCCCAAAATAGGTATAGGCTTTATGCATAACAAAAAAATGTGTTCTTCTCAGAGTCAACAAGATCCTATATGTTAACATCATGAACTTTGCCATCTGT
>PWHJ01000017.1 GCA_003554865.1 Bacteroidota bacterium
AGGAACAGTTGAGTTTGATTTTATACCGGGGGACACCGCAGATTTAATGTCCCGGTCTTATGATGCAGATATTATTGTACACGACGAAACGACAGAAGAGGAGTGGCCTGCTTTCCACGGAAGTATTGCAGTTACTCCAAGTGCAGGGGGTGTAAGTATTGAGTAAACGTACAGTAGATACGCTCAGAAGAAGGATTAGAGAAGAGCTTAGAGCAGAAGGCCCAGACGAAGCAGGATATTCTGATTTTATGATTGCTCAGGGTATCAACTCTGCTATACAAGATTTAGCAGAAGTATTTCCTGTCCAAGATGTGGAAAAGATGGACACAGAGGAAGGTAAAAACGAATATGAGTTACCAGAAAATATATACAAAATAGATAAATTAAAATACGACGGAAGAATGTTAGATTACATGCAGACAAGAGACTATGTAGACTACAAAATAGATGAGGACACTGGACCTGTAAATAGGTGGACTTTGTATGGTAAAAAGCTCATATTAGTAGGAGCTGTCGAAGCGGATAAAGAGCTCTCCCTGTGGGTAAGCAGAGCCCCTAAAAGACTGGAGAAGAAAAATGATGTTCCAGAAGTTCCTGATTACGCTGATGAAGCTATAGTTGCTTATGCTATGTCTATCTGCTGTAGGGAAGGTAGAAGCTTTGATAGAGCAGATTACTACTATACAATATTCTTAAACCAGAAACAGGAAATTCTAAGGAGAACAGTTCCAAGTCAGGGGCAGTCTGACAGGAATCCAAGAGCAAGGGACGACTACTTCCCTGCGTTTAGACCGAGCAAGGGAGTCAGAACTTCGGATACTAATCCCGGGGGTAGATAAATATGTCGGAAATGAAACTCGAAAGAGATAGACAATTTGGACAAGAGGCGTATATTTACAGGATACATAGTTTGGATGGGGGTCTCGTAACCTCCATATCTCCTAGACTATTACAGCAGAACCAAGGTCTCGCAAGCGATATTCTGAATTTAGATTTTGTGTACCCGGGTATCCCTGTGAAAAGAAAGGGTACAGAAGATACACTCGACGACGCTTCAGGAGATCATATAAATGGTCTTTATAAATTTGACAGAACTTTTACAGAAGATGAATATATTCTACTTGCTGATGGTTTTTCTGAGACGGGAGAAACGAGTCTGGAATACTGGGATGCTGAGAACGAAACTTGGGCAGATGTAATGGGTATATCTAACACATTACCGGATGAAATTCCTAACTTTAATACTTTTGCAGACCAAGTAGTTATAGCTTTCCCAAGTTATGGGTTATTCTCTTGGAACGGGGAAGAGGTTAAAGAAGGGCTTGGAGAAGAAAAAGCAGAGGTAGAGACATTTTTTATATATGAAAACAATGACTTGAGGTTTATTGCCAAAGAAGCAGGAAAAGAGGGCAACTATATTCGTGTAGCTATTGAAGAACCAGAAAGTGAAACTTCTGAAATTTCAATAACAACAGAAGGTACACAAGAAGAGGAAGACCCCTTCATCATTACTGTAACTCCTGAATGGAAAGACGTAACCAAGCATAAGGTAATGATATTCTTGGACAGCCCCACAGGAGGGGCTTGGGAGATAGGCGACCCCTTTACTATGATAGAAGTAGCCTATGATATATCGTCTGTTGAACTCAAGTCAGTATTGCAGGATTTATACGGAGACGATGAGATAGAATCTGTAGAAGACGGGACAGAAGCCGATGAAGATTTTATAATTACTTTTGCTACTCTGGTAAATTCTCATCTAAGAACAGACTTCGCAGGGTTAGAGGGCGTTGCTTCCCCTGTGAGTGAAGAGTACCAAGAATACGAGGACGCCGAGATACTCTCCACGTCACAGGAGATTAAAGATGCTATAGAGGCGGATACAGAAGCTAACGATAAAATTGATGTTGAGGCAATAGGAGACGGGACAGGAAAAGTTTACAGGTTTGAAGAAAGCCCACTTACGGGTGGATATGATGCGGTTAAAGGGGCTTTCTTGGAGGATTACAGAACAAGACTACTGTTAGCAGGAGACCCTGACGACCCTAACAAGCTCAGAGCTTCTCATACAGGAGACCCCTCCCTGTGGGACCCAACTGCTTCTGGCAGCAATGCTTTTGAATTGTATGTCGGACCAGACGACGGAACTCATGTGACGGGTATACTTGAAATGGGTGATGGGGGTATACTGATAGGAAAAGAGACTTCTACATATGCGCTCTTTGGTTATACTCGGGAAAATATGATAGTGGACTTAATAGACTCTCGGGTTGGGGTAGTGAACCACAGGTCTATGGGGTTTGTGAAGCCTTATGGTATATTTGTGTCGTGGGATGGTATATATAGATACGAGTCGGGTCAGCTACCTGAGAAGATTTCTCTACCTATACAGTCAATCTTTGACAATGAAGTAGACCATGACAAGTTAGATGAGTCCTCCTGTGTAACCGACAGCAGGGCGTATATACTATCATTACCTGCTAAAGAAGGTAATTCTATTGTACTGGTTTACTATTCTGACCAAGATAGATGGACAAGGTGGGACCAACCCAATGGGGTGTTCTTTACTAAAGTTAAAGATGGTTTTCTATTCTCTAAGAGAGACAGTTTAGAAATTAAAAAGTATGGGATTGAAGAAAGAACAGACGACGGTCAGATATTTGAAACTAAGATGACTACGATAGAGCTTGATGCGGAGCTTCCGGAGAGAGTTAAATATTATGGTGAGTTGTATGTAATATTCAGGACTGCTGGCGAGTTGTATAAAGTTGACGTGTCTGTGGCTCTGGATGGCAGAGACTTGAAAGAATACGCAAAAAGTGAGATAATAGAGGGGAAAGAGGATAAACAGAAAGTCTTAATGATTAGCTTGGGTAAGGAAGCAAGGTTCTTGGAGGTCTCGATAGAGAATAACGAAATGGGAAAAGGATTTTATCCCCTTTCGATTATCTATACCTACCGACCACATGGGGTGTTGTAAATGTCATTTACACTTAGAAGAAGAACGAGAAATTTTAGTGATATAGACCATAATTTCCATGTGTTAGATTGGCTTTTGAGGGGTCCCTTGGACGACTCTAACATACGGGAGCTTAGTGCAGGCCGTGTCGAGGGAGTTCTTGAGGTTGGAGAGCTTGTAGTAGGTGCAGTTGACGAAGACGTAGAGCAGAAACTTACACATATTCGCCATGATGGAATTTACACAGGGAAGGTATACGCTAACCAGATAGAGCTTGGTGGCTTTGAAGAAGACGAGCAGGGCAGAACACAAATACGTGGCGGGTATCTAGATACTAAGGTTATAGAGGCCGAGTCTATAACTACTGAACATTTAGACGCTGACTCTGTTACTGCTGATAAGATAAGTGTAGAGACTTTACTTGAAATAACAACAGATTTAGGTGGGGGAGGAGTAAAGTTAAGTGTCGACGGTCTAACTGTATACGATGACCAAGA
>PWHJ01000084.1 GCA_003554865.1 Bacteroidota bacterium
GACAAAGGATACAAAGTATTCAAGGGTGGAGTTAAACCAAATTGGCCACGATTGAGTAGCCTTTGTTCAAAAACCGGGTGAATCCCGGCGCTAAATTTTCAATTTGGATTTTTAAGTTATATTGCGGGAATAGAATGGATGAGGGAAAATCTGCGGACAACAAAATATAACAACGGAGCTGATATACCCACCGGACTGAGCATTGAAGACTGGGAGTCAACCACCGGGGGAGCATATGCCGTTTATCCGCACGATGAGGTTGAAGGAGTTGACAGCGAAGAGGAGATGCTTGAAGCTTACGGGGCTCTCTATAACTGGTATACCGTGGAAACGGAAAATCTCTGTCCAGACGGGTGGCGTGTTCCCACCCATGACGAGTGGACAACACTTGAAAGGCATGTCTGCAGATTTAACTGTGATACAAAATTTCCCTATGATAACCATACCACAGGCAGGCGGGGAGATGCTGAGGCAAGATACCTGAAAGACTGCCGCCAGGTTAATTATACCTATGGGGGTGAATGTGCCACTGAAGAGCATCCGCGCTGGGATCAAAATTACTCCTATTACGGAACTGACGATTACGGCTTCTCGGCACTTCCGGCAGGCCTGCGCCATCCCAAAGACGATTTCGATGGAAGCATTGGTAAATCCGGCATCTGGTGGTCATCTACCGATCCGGCAGGACATGTAAGCTGGGCCCGCATGTTGAATTATGATAATGACGGAATAGTGCGCGATGGACTTAACAAGTCCTACGGCTTCTCAGTCCGGTGTATCCGCACTGACTATTAAATTATTATTGCATTTGTCAAACCGTTTTCATAAATTTGATATAGATTATTTTTACTATTTTTTCATAATTTTATTATTCTCCTGCAAGCCTGAAATTTTAAAAGATAAAATGCCGGGCTTGCAGGATTTTGCAATTCCTTTGAGTTCCTCTTTTAAGAAAAACAAAAAAACAATATACTCATTAATGAAAAATTAAAAACAATACCTTAGCAATACATTTCTCAACAAAAAAAGAGGAGCAATTATGTTTAAAAAATCTTGTTTTTTCATTTGCACAGCGGCAATCCTGGCTCTGACCCTCTTCCCCTCTCCGGCAATTTGCGGTCAGGAAGACCCAAAAGCAGCTGAAATAATTGAAACAATGAGAGAGCGGTATGAGCAATCCATCGAAGATATTGACGATTATGTAATGGTAACAGACCGCTATGAGATCCTTTACAAAAAGGCCTGGGATAACGGCCGGCCCTATTTCAAATCCCGTTTTGCAGAAGCTCCAGAAGGACTGGAATCTGCCTCAACGGTATCGGATTCGGATTTCTTCTCCGAGCAGTTGTATTCCTCCCTGAAATCCGATGCCACTTACGAAGGAACGGAAGAAATTGAAGACCACACCGTTCATCTACTCTATGTGGAAAAAGTGGAGGGGCTTTTTGAAGATTCCGGTGACATGGGTGACACAGCTGAAGATGTCTGGTTGTATGTCGATTCGGAAAAATTTGTATTAAGGAAAATGAAGCTCACCTTAGAAGCACTTACACCTGAAGGGGAAAAACAAAAAGTTGAGCCTGTTATCCACTACAGGGACTACCGTAACGTGGGAGGAATGATGGTACCCTATGAAACAACCGCTGTTGTAACCGGACTTGCAATGTCGGAAGAAGACCGTAAAGAGGCTGAAAAAGGGTTAAAGGAAATGGAGGAGAAACTGGAAGAGATGCCGCCGGATCAAAGAGAGATGGTTGAACAAATGATGGGGGGGCAAATAGAGGAGTACAGAAAAATGCTGGAGGATGACAAGATGAAAGTTGTTTCAACAGTTAAGGAAGTAAAGGTCAATACCGGTATAGAATTTTAAAAATCACCGCGGGACTGGAGTTTTAAAAGGCAACAACAAGGTAACAGAAACACACACCAGAATACAAACAAAAGAGAACAACAACCATAAAGAAGGGTTGTAAAAAGTTGATCAAATACCATAAAGAAAAGGGGGCATAAAAAGCCCCCTTTTTCATGTTAATCTTCAGATAATTTGCCTGTACCTGACCGGGTTACATCAAGCAGAATCTTATCTGCCGGTAACGGTTAAATTTCACCCCAGGCCTTACTCTACCAGCTCGTAACCATCCATTCTGTCCCTTTTAACAGCCGGGATACCTTCTTCCAGCCACACGGGCGCAGGCTTATCTTTGAGGAAATGCTCGAAGAACTGTCTCAGGCGGATGTCATAATCCAGTCTGTTGGCCCATCCCTGGACACTGTGACCATCACCGGGGTAATTAAGCATCCAGACAGGCTTGCCGAGACGACGCATTGCCATGTACATCTCAACACCCTGTTCAAATGGAACGGCACCGTCCTCATCATTGTGCATCATAAGAATCGGCGTGTTGATCTTGTCTGCAAAAAACAGGGGCGAGTTCTCAAGATACCTGAGAGGATACTCCCATATGCTGCCGCCTATACGGCTCTGGGTATCTTCATACTGAAACTGACGGCTCCTGCCGCTGCTCCAGCGTATTCCACCATATGCACTGTACATATTGCTGACCGGGCATCCGGCCACGATAGCCTTGAACATATCCGTCTGGGTTGCCAGATAAGCTCCCTGGTATCCCCCCCAGCTGCGGTCAGACAAAGCAATTTTTTCCCTGTCAATAAAATCAAACTTGTTTATCATAGCCTTTGTCCCACTTACAATCGAATTGTATGCACCTTCACCCGGATATCCCTCAGTATAAACAATATCGGGAACAAATATAACATATCCGTGATTCACATAATTTGCAAAATTTACTCTTGCATTGCTCGCATCAGGTGTAAAATGGAAATGCTTTCTGTGAGAGCGGAGCTCATAAAAATTAATGATCATAGGATACTCCTTGTCGGGATCCATATCATCAGGTGTATAGAGCAATCCCTGCAGGGTATCATTATTAAAAGACACCCACTCAACAAGCTGGACATCACCCCACCTGTATTCATCCTGCTGGGGGTTGGCATTGCTTATTTTCCTTTCATTGTCAAATGACATATCGCTGAGCCAGACATCGGGATACTCCCTGAAGGTGCTTCTTCTCCACATAAGCACATCGGCCTCTTCTGCCTTTGAAGGTGTATAAAAACGGACATCATCCATTACCAGACTGGTGGGTCTGCCGGGACGATGTACACTTGCCCTGTAAAAACCGCTCTGCTTGTTTGAATAATCAAAAGCTTCCAGCATAAGTGACTCCCTGCGACCTATATAATCGCCTCCTTCAAGATCGGTATAACGAAACCTCATATTATTGTCCCGGCCGTATCCGCCTGTCAGGTTAACCGGATCCTGGTCGCCCGACGGATCAATACGCCATATATCATGGTGATCATATACAAGCACATAACGCTCATCCTCTACCCATCCTGCTATGCCGTACGGAGAAGGATACTCGGGTCTGTCATGTGTAATATTATAAAAAGGATAGGGTATATCACCGGTAAGATTCCTTTTCTCTCTCTCGTCAACTGACATAGAATACCAGCTGCTGTCGGTATAATTGTAATAAAGAAGGTAATTCCCGTCCGGGGAAAGGCTCGTGTGGAACTGATCCCTCTCAAGGACCTTCTCCCTTTCTCCCGTGTTTACATCAACCAGGTAATAGTCGCGGTAATAACTGGAAGACCAGGTACTTTTAATTTCGTAAGGCAATCTTGTAGACCCGAGTGCAACATCACCGTCGCCTCCCTGTATGGTGCTAAGATCCGGCATATCTTCGCGGGCAAGCTGCGCCATACGTTGCTGGTCAATATGATAAACAGCCCTGTAAGTTCTCTCTTTTTCACTATCCTTTTGAACATTTTGCTGTGACTGTATCAGGGGATCCTTGTAATGCCATACTTCAACATGATAATCCTCGTGTCTTCCCGGTTCTTCCGGTTCGGGCAGAGGATCGGGAGCCGTTCCGAAATAAAGTCTCGAGCCGCTGTCGGAAAAATTAAGAGAACCATTTATACTTGCACTCCAGCCTTCGGGCATATCCTCAGCAGAGGGGTCAATAACAAGGGAAGCCTCATTGTCTCCCTCCTGCCAGTAATAAAGATCAAATATACGTGGTTCATCCTGATCACCCGAAAAAAGGAAACCCGCCTGCATACCTTCATCATCAAGGGTAAGGCGACCGGCTACACCTTCACGGTCAAGAATTGTAGTTGTGGTCTGTTCTGCCGTATTAAACAGCTTAACTGTTGCATGGCGTTCTGTTCCGCCCTCATCTATTTGCATTCCGACCAGACGGCCGTTTGGAGAAAAAGTGTAATCTTCAACATTCTCGAAGGAATGCTCATCACCGGTTACCGGATTATAAGCAATCAAATTGTTTCCAGCGGATGCAGGGTCGGCCTTCTCATACAAGATCCAGTCCGAATCCCTTTCTGCCGTTGTAAAAGATCTGACACCGGCTATCCTGGTCATTGACCTGTCGGGGAGATTCCATATAAAAAGGCTGTCAGATGGCAGATCAAAATCCTCTTCCTCTTCTGACCTGATAATAAGCTCGGCCTCCGGCCTGACCCTGAACGCAAGAAAACTGGAATTCGGAGAAAAAGAAGCACGCGTTCCTCTTGCTACAGAATCAATATCTCCTCCTCCCACATCCTTTAAATACAACCATCCGTCACCGTCACGCTGGGGATTGATCTCAAATGAAGCCCACTCGCCGTCCTTGCTCAACTGTTGTCGCTGAACATTTTTCCATTCGTAGTAATCGGACTGTTCAATAAGTTTCTTTGACTCCTGTCCAAAAAGCTGGATGGTAAAACAAAATTGAACAAGCAAAAATATAAGCAGAATTTTTTTAATCATATTGGTTTATTTTGAGTTTGACAAAAGTGAATTTTGCTGCTCAAGATAAGAATATTTTTAAAAAAATCGTCAGCTAATCACTGCTTAATCTCTGTTGCCTCTTTTATAACATTTGCTATGGAGTTAAAAGACTCTTCAACACCTTTGTGTTTGCTCTCGTAGATCGGCAGTCCCTTGTCGGAGACCTCACCTATTTCCATAACCAGTGGTATCTGACCAGCCAAACGGGTGTTTAACTCCACGGCAAGTTTTTCTCCCCCACCTTTTCCGAATATGTAATATTTCTCATCAGGGTGCGGCAAGGGAGAAAACCAGGACATATTTTCAACTACCCCCAAAAGAGGCACCTGTAATTCTGATCTTGTAAACATGGCTGCCGCTTTTCGGGCATCTGCTACAGCCAGATCCTGCGGGGTTGTTACAATAACGGCTCCGGTCAGATTAAGCTTTTGAACCGTTGTGAGCTGGATGTCTCCCGTACCCGGCGGAAAATCGATTATCATATAATCAATATCACCCCAGCGGGTATCCCTGAAAAGCTGGGTCAAGGCGTTTGAAGCCATAGGCCCCCTCCATATAAGCGATTGTTGGGATGAAATGAAAAAACCTGCCGAGATCATTTTAACCCCGTATTTTTCAACCGGATACATCACCTCTTTCCCGTCGATCACTTCACCTTTAACCTGTTCTTTTTCGACACCAAACATCACAGGAATAGATGGACCGTAAAGATCGGCATCAACAAGAGCAGTTTTGTTACCCTGTCTTGCCATTGACACCGCAAGGCCGGCCGCAACTGTCGACTTGCCCACACCACCCTTGCCGGAAGCTATAACTATTATATTTTTTACAGATGGCAGCTCTATCTTTTCAAATGGTTTTTGACTCATATATCCTCTTTTTAACTGTTTCCCATATTTTTTCCATACAGGCAGAAAACTTACCGTTCGGGTGAACCTCGTTAATTGTTTTGGCATTTAAAAGTGCATCAAGCGCAGACTCATCGTAAGACAACCTGCCTGCAACCGAGATCCCCATGCTTCTGAGGTTTTCCTCTATTTTTTCTGTCATCTCACAGTTCAGATCATATTTGTTTATTATAACATCCAAAGAAGATTGGAAACCGCCTGTCATTTCAATCAGTCTCTGCAGATCGTGCCACCCCGAAGCAGTCGGTTCGGTCACAGCCACCACATGATCAGTGCCGGTTACCGAAGAAATGGCAGGGCAACCTATTCCCGGGGGACCGTCGACAATGATAAGATTTTTTTTCTTTTTTTCAGTAGTCTTCCCCGTACCGCCTTTTCCGCTTGTAACTGCAATTTTCATGCTCTGCTAATGATCACAGGTATTCATTCCGGTCTTCAGGCTACCGCTGATTAAATCCTCAACTATTGATGCCGCTCTCAGATTGTTTATCACCACTGTCATCCTCATTTTCCAGCTCATTGATCCTTTTCTCAATATCCTTTTGTGCAAGCTTCATCTCTTCAGCCTGCCCCCTGAGCAATTCTGCCTCTTCCTCTTTGCTTAAAGGCCTCATCCATGGATGGCCGGGGTAATAACGCGGAGGCAATTTGCAGAACTGCCATCTCCAGCCACGGCCACCACCCCTGCCGGGTCTTGTGGCCGGACCTCTTCCCATTCCATATGCAAAGCTCCTTCCCCTTAGAGGTTCAAACTCTCCTGTATAGCCTGGTGTTTCGTAACCCACGCAATAACCTAATCTTCTTCCGGTAGCAGGACCCTGTCCTGCAGGTCCGGTACGATCTCCTCCTGGCATAAGCTAAAATTTTTAATTGTTCGACATAATTTTACATATATTTAACAACTACCTTCAATTTTCTTGTTTACCCGTCTTAATCAGAGCAAAACATATGTTAAGTTACTTTTATTTAATACCGTTTATTACATCCTTATACTTATTTTTAATTTTAAAATTACAAATATAATAAATTAAACGAACTTATGTTCATTTCGGGTAAATTTTTTTATTCAAACATTTGCATTATTTTTAAATAAAAATACCAAAATGCCTAAAACAGAACCTTTTGACAAGCATCTTGCCGAATATGAAAGATGGTTCACAAATAATCCTTTAACCTTTGAGTCAGAACTTTCGGCTATAAAAAAAGTGCTTCCGGTCATCACCTCGAATATGAAATTGGTTGAAATAGGCATAGGCAGCGGTATATTTGCTTCAGCGCTGGGAATCAAAGAGGGAATCGACCCATCGGATGTAATGCTGAAAAAAGCAAAAGAAAGGAGCATAAAAGCGGTCAGAGGAATTGCAGAAGATTTGCCATTCGCCGATGAAACCTATGATTGTGCACTTATGATAACAACCCTCTGCTTTCTTGATAATGTTAAAAAGGCGTTTGAAGAAATTCGCCGTATATTAAAGGAACCGGGAATATTTGTAATTGGGTTCATAGACAGGGAAAGTCCGTTGGGGAAAAAATATCTTTCAAAAAAAAAGAAAAACATTTTTTACAAAGATGCCGTTTTTCACAGTACTGAAGAGGTATGCAATTACTTAACCAAAGGGGGGTTCCATATAGAAAAAACATTGCAAACCGTTTTCACTGAACCGGGAAATTTGAAAAAAGCTGCCCCCCCTTTAAGCGGTCACGGCAAAGGATGCTTTGTAGTTATCAGGGCTAAAAAGCTATAAACCCCATCAGTCAGGGGCGACAAAAATTTACATGAATGAAAACCTTTTTTTCCAAAATATTTGCAAGGAAAACAAAAAAGCCGAAAAAAAGCAAAGAGCAAACCCCCCGGGATGCTGACACTCAGCAGGAGGAACCTTCCGTTTCCAATAAAACCTCCCCTCATGCCGATACCGGCTCCGGTGAAATAAAGCATTCGGTTTATGAGGAAGTATCGGGTGAACCTGCAGATCAAAACAGCCACGAGAACTTTGTAAATTCGGTGGTCAAGGGTTTGACCCGCAGCAGAACCCCTCAGGAGGATCATTATGCCGGCGAAGAAACATATACCGGTCTCTCCGGTGAACTTTCCGAAAATGTCTTTTTCCCGGAAGTTGAAATTGAAGAAGAGACCGAAAAAAAGATCAAAGAGCTGGAGTCTCTCACACAAAGCATAGATGAGAGGAGAGTTACCAAAACCCCGCTGGATGCAGGCAAAAAATACAGGATCGATTATATGAATGATCTTAACGAACGGCAGCTCGCGGCAGTTGCCGCCACAGAGATACCTTTGCTTGTTATTGCCGGGGCGGGAAGCGGAAAAACAAGGGTTATAACCTACAAAGTCAGCTACCTCATTGAAAAAGGTGTCAACCCGGCCGAGATAGTCCTCCTTACTTTTACCAAAAAAGCTGCAAACGAGATGCTGGGCAGAGTAGAAGAGCTTCTTGCCGGCAAATATGCAGGCAATGTGCTGGGAGGCACTTTTCACAGCTTTTCAAATCACATGCTGAAAAAATACGGCCATATTGCAGGTGTCCCAAGAAACTTTTCCATAATTGACACAGAAGACACAGCAGACATTATTGATCTTCTGAAGACCGAGCTTCAGATCACGGGCAGGAAAAAAGGAGTTCCTTTTCCTAAAAAGTCGAAGATCCAAAAAATAATCTCAAAGTCAAAAAACCTGGAATGCTCAATTGAAAATGTGCTGAAGAGATTTTTCAGTGAGCACCTTGAATATCTGGAAGAGATTAAAACTATTGCAGGGGCCCTTGAGGTATATAAAAGAGAATCCAACCTTATGGATTACGACGATCTTATGACCGTGCTGAGAGATAAGCTAAAAACCAGTTCCCTTTTCAGGGAAAAGATCCGCAATTCAGTAACATATATACTGGTGGATGAATATCATGATACAAACAACATACAAAGAGAGATAGTTGAGCTCATAACCGGTCAAAGCGGCAGGATAACGGTGGTGGGTGACGATTCACAGTGTATTTACGCTTTCAGGGGGGCTAACTTTGAGAATATTCTCAGATTTCCCCAAAGCTTTCCCGGTTGCGGGATCGTAAAGCTGGAAGAAAACTACAGAAGCGACCAGGGTATTTTAAACTTTGCAAACGACATTATAGTAAACGCAAAAATCGGGTTCAAAAAAGAGCTCTATTCTCAAAGGTTTACCGGCAAAAAGCCCGTTGTCAAAAGACTGGCAGATGCAACCTGCGAGGCTGAACACATAGTGGACAAGGTTTTGGAAATAAGCGGCAACTCAATGGAGTACAGCAATTTTGCGGTCCTCACCCGTGCCGGCTGGCAATCAAATTACATTCAGACTGAACTGACAAAAAGAAAGATCCCCTTTGTTGTGGTTGGAGGAATTAAATTCAGCGAAAGAAGGCATGTAAAAGATATTGTGGCATTTATAAAGATAGTTTTAAATCCTCTTGACGCAGTCTCCTGGCACAGGGTTCTCAAGCTGATCGAGGGCATAGGAAAAGTGAGGGCCAAAGAGATAGTGGATGCAATACATAAAAAGAACGGTACTATTGACCTGTCGGAATTCTCCAAAAGAAAATATTACGGAGAGCTGAAAAAACTGCAGGATCTGTTCTCAACAATAAACGGGCAGGACCTGCCGGTGCACCAAATCATCGATATTTTAATGGAGTATTACAAACCCGTTCTGAAGCAGATAGAAGATGAGTTTGAAAACCGGCTTAAAGATCTGGAGGTTTTTTCCCGTATCGCAAAAAACTATGACAGCCTTGAGAAATTTATTGTGGATTTTACCCTGGAGCCTCCTTCAAACAAGTATCAGGATGAGACAGCACCGCTGACAGAAACGGAGGGAAAACCTCTGGTGGTCTCCACAATCCATTCGGCAAAGGGTCTGGAGTGGCACACTGTTTTCATCCCCTTTGCCCTTGACGGGTTGCTCCCCTCATCAAGATCAATGGGATCGATCGAGGAACTGGAAGAAGAGAGAAGGCTTTTTTACGTGGCAGCCAGCAGGGCTAAAGAGAACCTTTTTATTACAATGCCTTCATATGTTCCTTCCTGGGATGCGGTTTTTACAAAACCCTCAAGATTCATTTACGAGATAGACAAAAACCATTATCTTGTGGAAGATTGAAAAATACCGGGCACTTTGACCCTGAGGAAAAATTATTGAGGGAGACCACAGGGAAACACTTTTTTGCTGAAAGCTGAAACCCTATGTGCAGAAATATGCAAAAATTTACAGGCAAAAATATTACCGTATCAGATACAGCTCCTCCTGTCGGCCATCTATAAACCGGGCCCTGCCGTTCCTGAATATTATATTTTCTTCAAAGCCAAGGCGCACCGTCTCATTGTTCCACTCGGGCACAGAAGCTGCCACACTGAATTCCATAGCATAGGTGGTATTGTTATAAAGAGGGTGTTCTCCTGTTCCTTCAACAAACTCCTGGCGGTCGGTACGGCCGATTGTCATTCCCGATCCATGTCCGTAATAATTAATTGGATGGGAATACATTATGGGATTGAGTCCTTCTTCTTCACCCCTTTCCAGAACACTCGCAAGTATCTCGTTGCCTGTACGCCCCTCAACCATCTCCTCAAATATTATATCCTGCATCCTCTTCCCCTTTTCAAATAGCTTTTTCAGTCCTTCCGGAGCATCCGTCTCATCCTCCCTGAGAACATATCCGCTGTGCTGCATATCGGTAGTTAATCCCATATAACTGATCCCCACATCACTATGAAGAAGATCACCGCGTCTTATAACATTATCATCCCTGCCGTACTTCTCAATATTTTCCGGGGAGCGAATAATCCTGAAGGTAGGGAAGAACCAGTAGTCTAATTTGAGCTCTTTAATCCTCTCGGCTATCCACCATCTTACATCATCGGTTGTGGTAACATCAGGTGTTATTACAGCATTGCTGTAATACTCCTCTATAAGATCGTGCGCAATACCGGCCAGATGCCTGTAGAAGCTAACCTCCCAGGGAGTGCGGGTCTCGAACCATCCTATAACCACATCCTTGGCCGAAACAAGCCGGTTACGGTACTTTTCCCCGAGAGCCTCATAAAGCTTTTCATAGTGAAAATGTGATAGTCCGTTTGCATGACTGAAGTCGTCAAGCGACTCGCTGTCATAATTTATACCTATACTCTCAGGATCAGCTTCCCTGATATAATCGGCCACCGCTTCGAACTGACCTTCCGGTCCCTTTGACTGGTCTGTAAAAATCCCCTCGTACATATAACCCGATGCACGGGCACCGTGCCATGTGGCCGACAACTTTTTGAACCCATCGGGAGAATCGTGGAACATTACTATAGAAAGTCTGCGGGCATTGTCAAGTGGCCATGTTGTGAGTGTGCGGTAAACCGGGTCCTCGTGATATTCGAAACAGATAACGATCCACATTTCAAGATTCTCGCGGCGCATTATCTCAGGAAGAACATTGTCTAGCTTCCACTCCAGATTTTTGTTATATAGCTCTGCCTGCTCCCTTTGAGTCAATATATTCTCAATATCTCTTGTCTGGGAAACGGCCGGCAATGCGAAAAACATTGCAGTTGTTAAAATAAACAATCTGGTTAAAACAGCTCTCATAAACTTAAAATTAAGTTAGCAATCAGTTAATTTTTTATATGAACCCCCATCAGCCTTTGGCAGACAAAATAAGATGAATAAACATGAGGGTCCATCGGAATTGAAACACTTAATATCCTAAAGTATAATCATAAAATACTGTTAAACAGATAATTAAACACACTTTATACAGATGAACCCCTATGAGCAAAAGCTCACAAAAAATAAGGGGAAAAGACTATAAAACCAGCACCTTGCCCCCTTTTATTTTTTTCTTTTTTATATCCATAATTGCCCGGTTGGCATTATCGAAGGAGTATTTTTCAACCTCCGGCTTAAAGGGCATTTCAGCTGCAACAGCAATAAAATTTCTCACATCACTGGATGTAACGTTTCCGACTGTTTTTATCTCCTTTTCCATCCACAGATGAGCGGGATAATCGATATTGTGAAGGAAATCCCTGTCGGTGTCCTCTTTCCTTATTGCATTTATCACAAGGCGGCCTCCGGGTTTAAGAAACTGAAGCGCAAACACGACAGGTTTCCAGGCAGGAGTAGTATCTATTATGCAATCCGGCAAAACCGGCGGCTTGTCTTCTGTATCACCGGCCCAGACGGCACCGAGCTCCATTGCAAATCTTCTTTCGTTGGGGTTACGGGCAAACACATATACCCCGGAAGCAGGATAGAGATACTTTATCAATTTCAGCACAAGGTGAGCGGAAGCCCCAAAGCCAGTCATACCGATATTTTTTCCGTTTTCGGTATTGCACAAAACGAGCGAACGGTAACCTATAGCCCCGGCACAAAGCAAAGGAGCCGCTTCGGCATGGTTGAAAATCTCAGGAAGCGGATAGGCAAACCGTTCCGGTACTACCATATATTCGGCATAACCTCCGTTTACATCCCTTCCTGTAGCTTTAAAATAGGGGCAAAGATTCTCCCTGCCGGTAAGACAAAAATCACATTTTCCACAGGCAGACCAGATCCATGCTACCCCTACCCTGTCACCTTCCTTTATACGGGATTGCCTGCCACGTGACTGCTCCACTATTCCCACCACCTGGTGACCGGGAACCACCGGCAAAACCGGGGGCAGGGTACGGCCTTCTATCTCATCGATCTCGGTGTGGCAAACACCACAGGCTTTAATTCGCAAAAGCAGCTCTCCATCACCGGGGGAAGGTTTGGGCAGCTCAACCCATTTGAGGGGATTAGCTTCTTCAGCCAAATCACATATCTTGTCAATAACCCAGGCTTTCACAAATTATCCTTTATAAAAAGATTTACTCTTTTTCAAAAATAAAAGTAATTGGCTTTATATGCAAATAAATAATACACACTTTGACCCGGTTATAACATACTGCCGGCCGAAACACAAAGCTGGCAAATAAACTCAAATAATTTTCCCCTTTTTAATCAAAGAAAAAAACTTTTTAACCGTTATTGTTTTAGACACTAACGTATCGTTTTTAGATCAACCCTTTTAAAATTGAACATAAATAAAAATAGCAGAAAAATGGGAAAAAAAGGATCAATATTTTTATTGGCATTAATTTTATCACTCTCCGCAATAGCAGGGGACAAAACAGAAAAAGGTCAAACCGGTGAAGAAGGCAGGGGCAACTGGAATGTAGAAAAAGAGATTGACCCCGAAACAGGAAAAGAGGAGATAACAATGACCCTTTACTGCAACGAAACAATTGAAGCTTTAGAGGCAGGGGACAATATAATTGGCAATGCAAGATCGCTGTTTCTCAGCTTATCGGAAGGAAACACTGAACTTATGATATTCTGGGATGATATAGTAAATGAAGGTGAAATTCTTATAAGTTTTGACGGCGGACAGGTTATGCAAAGCCAGTGGGATACCGGAGCCAACGCGGTATTTTTCCCAGCCAGAAGAGAAAACCTTGAAAATTTTATTGAAAGATTAATCGATGTTGAAAGGCTTGAAGTGATAATTCCCCCTGATGAAAAAGCAGGAGAAAAAGCTGTTTTTGAGCTTGAAGGGTTTGCCACAGCACTTTCTCCATACCTCGAAGAGTTCGGATGGCAAAGCCTGAAAGATAAATTAAGGAATTAGTCAGCGATACTCTCCGGTTTTAAACATTTAAACCTGCAGGCAAGCAATCACAGGGGAAGCTCAAATGTTTCACCCGTTACTACCTGTTTAAACCCAAATTCATTGTATAACCCCGCTAAAGCAGGTAATCCCATGCAATGTGAAGGGTATACATATTTAACATTGTTCTCCTTCAAATAACCAATTGTCTCCATAATCTGCCGGTCCATCTCCCTGAGGTGAAAACCACCCATTATGCCCAGCAGCCTGTTTTCGCCGGTAATATTTTTTGCCTGCTCGATGGTGTTTACAATACCCGAATGGCCGCATCCGGTAACAACAAAAAGACCGTTTTCGGAGACAAATATAACGGCACTGTCGTCTTTAACGAAATCAGGCGAGCCGTCGTCGAACACAAAAGGAGTGGTTTGCGATTCAAAATCGGTTTTTCGCGGTATTTCACCGGCAAATACTATTTTATCGGATATTTCATAAGGCACGCTAGTAGCAATCAGCTCAAACTTACGGGAAATTTCATACTTCGAGCTTTTCAGTCCGATATTATCTTTGCCGCTCCCCTTGTAACGTCTGACAAAACAGCCCGGATGACAGATCAGTCTGCCACCCTGCAGATGCTGTAGTCCACCGCCATGATCAAAGTGGCCGTGACTGAGAACTATTGCATCGGCATCCTCAAGGTCAAGGCCCATGGTATGGGCATTTTTTTTAAACAAATCACTTTGGCCGGTATCGACAAGTATTTTTTTGCCATCATATTCAACAAGGTAAGAAATCCCGTGTTCTGCCGGAGTGTTTATACCGGCCATATTATCCACAAGAACTGAAATTTGCATAACCGCCATATTTTAGTTGGAGTAAATTGCTTACACAAAATTAAAAACATTATAATTTTGCGCAGGAATATTTTTAAAAAGTTATTCAAAATACATACCGGAAGATAATGAGAGACCTTGTTCCTATAGAAGTTGAATGTTACGCCGGCTACAAAGCCGATGAACATCCAAAAAGATTTTACTGTACAGGAATAAAATTTGAGATCACCGAGATAATTGACCGGTGGTACCAGGGTGATCCCTCTCCCGGTCCACCAGCAAATTACTTCAAAGTGCGTACAAAAGACGGTAAACAATACATTTTAAAACAGGAACAAGGCTCCGGCAAATGGTTTCTTTTCATACGCGGGGAAACACTTAATCTTTTCCCCAGGGATTAGCCTGCCACCTCACTCAGTTATAGAGTCAAGTACTTTTGAAATAAACTCATCAAACTCATCACCGGTTTCCATCCACCGTATTACAACAACCAGATCATTTTCGCGGTCAACATAAACCCGGTTGCCCGAACCTGAGTGGAAAAATGCCGACTCTGGGGCACCGTCTATATCATCCGTATCCAGGTTCCAGTTTATAAAACCACGACCCGGGTTGACATCTGTAGGGCTTTCAGCTTTTTCAAACCACTCGCTTGAGATTATCTGCCTGCCATCCCACTCTC
>PWHJ01000049.1 GCA_003554865.1 Bacteroidota bacterium
CCATAAGTGCCATTCCTTCCTTTGAACCATCATTTAGAAAGAAATACGACCAAAGTCGATTCTTCCAAAGATAGTTTAGTTTTCTCTCTCTCTACTCACTAATGCGACATTGCCCGCTAATTTTCTCAATAAGGGCAAAAAAGACCTTCTCTTCCCCTTTAGGGGTCATACCCGCTAAATATATTTTCATAACGCAAACCCCTTTACTCCTTTTTGTTTAAAAGGCCACGGCCATTCCTGCATGGTTTTTTCAAGGTCTTGGAAATAAATGATGTTCATCTCATCCCGGAGCTGATAGCGGTTGGCTACCCCTTCTTCCTCAATAATTTCCAGTAGCCGTTTAGCAGATTTATCTTTCAGCTTCTTCTCCGCCCACCGTTCATTTTCTTTTAATTCATGTGATTGAGGAACTTTCACGAAATGCGATTTACCAAGTTTATATCCTTTTTCGTGAATGTAGTCCAGAATCAGTTGTTTTTGCCTGGGCGAAATGGTGTTGATATGCTTGCCGGCTTCATTGATGTTAGGGCTTCTACTAGAAACAGCAATAACCCAACTCCTTTCGTCATAAATCCATTTACCGTTCTTAAACCTGGGAACGATTATAGACCCGTTTCTGCCGTGCGCAACCCAAGTGGTAGAATCTACACTCCACCAGGGATATCTTAACATCAGTGATAATGAAGTCATTGCAAATCCATGCACTTTAACTAACGGTAATCGGGAAGATTGACCGCAAATCACATCAAACATCTTATCTGCCCATTTTGTATATTGAGCACTGGTTGAACCTAACCTGGGCCCGCCCAACCCGATATAATCATAACCGGCGTTGATATGTTTTTTTACCCATTTCTCATCTGCTCCGTGGTGTATAACTGGCAAGGGCGATAAACCGTGTTTCTTTTCTAGGTATTTTAACACTTTCCATGATTGTTCGGGATTAAGAATGACGTCTACGTTGACGTAACAGGTAAGCAGGTGTTCGTGTTCTTTAACAAACTCTGCATAACTGTCAACATATTCCCAGAACTCTTCGGTTTCACTCCAGTCATAATTCCTTTCGTGCTTTGGTTTTTTCATTACGTGTTCGTTATACAGGGAATGAGCCCCGGAATCAAGCATTAGGTCAACCCCGTTTTTTATGTTCACTTCAGACCACTCCTTTTCAAGCCCTGTCCAGTGAAAGAAAGAATGCAGTTTATGTCCTTCTTTAAACAACTGTTCTATCTTTTTCGCCTGTTTTGGCGAGGCGACGGTTGTCCCGGCTAAATAACACTTCATTGTTCTATTTCTGCTCCGTTCTCATTGTCTTCGAAAACCGATACAAAACACGCGCCGAACTTATTCATTATTTCGTTGGCTATATCTTCACAGGACATTCTTCCGAGGTCTTTGCAGTGGTAATTAGTTCTAAGGTGTTTATCTATTTCTTCCTTTGCCCTAATAAATTCAATGTCTCTGTCATTGTAAGATACGTCAAACTTTACGGTAACATGGAATTCATGTCGGTGTGGGTTTCTTAAATAGTTTACATCTTCATAAGGGCATTCCGGCCAGCAATGAACAGCAGTAAAACTTGTTCGAATAACCACTTTCTTTTTCATTGTAATCACGTTCTCCTCTCTTTGTTTTTAAAATCCCATTTCTTTCACCATGATGGGAATGGCCTGTTCCACTTTTCCCTTTAACAGTTGAGAATTCTGATTGAGTAAAGAAAGATGCTCGTTGAAATACTGAGGGCTAGAAATTAAAGACATTACTTTGTCTACCGCGTGTTCGAATGAGTCAAATTTAAACCTGTCCTGATACAATTCTTGGTAACTCAGTCTGTCCGGAACAATCGGAATGCAACCGCAAAACAACGCTTCGGCTTGTGCAATTCCAAAAGTTTCCTGGTCTGCGAATGATACAGCGATTTTAGACCGGTTTAGAAGGTTGTAGTATTCTTCCTTGCTTTGGCAGTATTCCTTTGTCTTAATGAATTGCCATCCCGAGGCTTTGCATCTTTCGGCCAGTAAATCAAATAATTGAGGGTTCTTTTCTTCGTCTAACCTGTGGGGAAAGACAACAATGTTTTCTTTCTCTATCTTTGGGTCAACAAAATCTTTAAACTCTAACGGATAACCTGCGATTTTGATTTTAGAATTATCAACATCTCTACAAGACATTATGAGTTGTTTGTGGAATTCTGTTGTCACGAATATCTTATCTACTAGTTGAAACCAGCTTTCCTCTAGTCTTCTTCCCCAGGCATTCATATTTCTTTTAGAAAGGAAGTCGTGCGGGTCGTAAGTTCCAGCATGTAATATTCCGCAAATACTGATATCTAAACCTAGTCCATCACGAATGTAGGCCAGCATTTCCAGTCCCGGGAACCAGAGGTCATGAAAGAAAAAAACATCTCCGTCCTTTATTTCTCCTTCATGAATCATTTGGCAGATTTGTTGTAGTTGAGATGCCTTGAAGTGATTAGTGCAAACCACATCAAGGAAAGAGCCGGTATTAATTTTGTCCGATAATGGCCCGCTATAAATAGTTGTAAAAGGAACTCCTAGTCTTTTGAGTTCGTTAGGTATCCATTTATTCCATTGTGCCGAATAACGTTCTTTCAGGCTTTCTATGGGAACGTTGATAAGCATTACTCATCATCCTTTTCTTGTTTTACTTTGCGACTATAGAAACAAATTCATTTCGGGCAATCATGTCTGTTAAAAAGACACCCTTCATTGAGGAATAACCCATTGTGGCTTGCTGTTTCTTTACTCCCCTGGACATCAAGCAGTGGTGTCTTCCTTCGATAATGCAAACAGCCCCCTTCGGATGTAAGTATCTCATAAGTGCATCAGTGACTTGTTCGGCGATTCTTTCTTGTAGCTGTAAACGTCTGGCAAATATGTCTAGTAACCGGGCCAGTTTACTGACCCCAATGACGCGCCCGTTTGGAATGTATCCTATGTGCGCAACGCCAGTAAAGGGAAGCATGTGGTGTTCACAAACCGAGAAAAATTCGATGTCTTTGAGATAAATCAACCCGTTCTTTTCTACATTATCATCAACATCATCAAAGGTTTTAAACATTTCTGAAGGGTCTTGTTTGTATCCGGCATAAAGCTCTTCCCAGGACCTAATAATTCTATCAGGGGTTTCCAGAAGTCCCGGGCGGTCTGGGTCGTCGCCTATGAGCATGATGTAATTCCTTATCGTTTCTTTTGCCAAGTTCTGGCTCATTTTATTACTCCTCCTCTGGGGTTTGTTATAAAATTCCTTTGAGTCTGGCGTGTTCCATGTTCGTTTTGGCGAATCCCGCGTCTGATATGAGTTAATTCGGGATAATATTCCTCAATCATGGTTTTTGTTGAACTTGTAATAATAGCAATTTCTTCTATGCCCGAATCCCTTGCTTCTTTTATAGCAAAGTCAATCATAGG
>PWHJ01000143.1 GCA_003554865.1 Bacteroidota bacterium
AACTGGCCATCTTATTCCTCTTCCTATTTTACTTCTTAGTGCTCTTATTGTTTCATTTATTTCTTGGGCTGTGCTCATTCTTTCTTCTAGCTCTTCATCTATTCTTTCTTCTTTTGGTTCTGGCCATTTGAATAAGTGAATGCTTTCTTTTTGTTCCCTTTCTCTGTAGTTTTCTTGATATAGTTTTTCCGTTAGGAAAGGTGTGAATGGTGCCATTAGTTTCAGTGTTTCCAGTAGTGTATGATCCATTATTTTGCCTATTGTTTTTCTTTCATTTCTCTTCTTCGCTCTTTTACGAGTGTATTGTATATATCCTCTTGAAAAGTCCTCTAAGAAGAATTCTTTAATTCTTTTAGCTGCTTTGTGTGGCTCCATTTTTTCTAAATGATTTTTAACTTCTTTTTTAGTTGTATTTATTCTGGATAGTATCCATTTGTCTTCTTTTTGAATTTCTGTTTCCTTTATCCCAGTTATTTCTTCTCTTTTCTTAGCTGTTTCTTTTATGTATTGATTTATATTGAATAGTGTTTTTAATTCTTTTTCTGCTTCTTCTCCGGAATCATATCCTAATGAAGTTTTTGTTCTTGGATTCCCTTTTATAAATGTCCATCTTATGTTATCCATTCCTATTTTATCAGCTGCTTCGTCCGCCCATATAGCGTTTCCTTTGCTTTTACTCATTTGCTTTCCTTTATCATCCACTACTTCGCTGTAGGTCATCACGTTTAGATACGGTGTTTTTTCCTCTAGCACCACGCTTGCTACCATTGTTGTGTGGAACCATTTGTTCACTTGTTCCTTCATTTCTGTTACGAAGTTCGCTGGGAACCATTTTTCGAAGTAATCCTTATCTTTTATGTAGTTTAACGTTGCATATGGGACTAGTCCTGAATCCATCCAGCAATCTGCTACTTCTTTTATTCTGCTTTTATTTTCTCCACATTTTGAGCATTTTATTTTTACTTTATCTATCCAGGGTCTGTGTAGTTCCTTTAGTTGTTCTATTCCTTCAGTTGCTTTTTCCTTTAGTTCTTCCTTCGATCCTATTATCGTTGTTTCTTCACATTCTTCACATTTCCATATTGGTAGAGGTGTTCCCCAGTATCTTTTTCTGGAGATTATCCATTTTCCCATGTTTTCTAGCCAGTTGTAGTATTCTTTTTCCAGAAAATCTGGTTCCCAGGTTACTCTATTTGCTTCTCTTTTCAGTTCTTCTTTTATTTTTGTTTGATCTATGAACCATTCTCCCTCTGCTTTTCTCTGTATTAGTTTTTCATCACATCTCCAACATAATGGATATTGATGTTTGTATTTCTGTGATTTGTAGAGTATGTTTCTTTTCTCTAAGTCATTTATGACTTCTTCATTGACATCTTTATTGACATATCTACCTGTTAACCATCCGTATCCTTCTTTGTACGTTCCATCTTCATTCATAGGTGAGGGATTTTTTAATCCGTGTTCTTCACCTAGTTCTTCATCTTCTTCTCCGCATCCTGGTGCTATGTGTACTATTCCTGTTCCTTCTTTTGTTCCTACTTCATCCCAGGGTATTATTTTATGATTTAAGTCTTCTTGAATAGGTAATTCAGGGTGTGGGGATTTGTAGTGTTTTCCTATTAGTTTTTCTCCTCTTAATTCTTCTTTTATTTCGTATTCTCCTTTCATTGTTGTGTGCACTGCGTCTTTAGCCATGTAGTAATTCTCTCCATTTTGTTCTACTTTAACGTAGATTTCATCTGGATTGACTGCGCATGCTACGTTTGCTGAAAGTGTCCATGGTGTAGTTGTCCACACCATTAAATTAGCATTTTCTTCTTTTAGAGGTAATTTGAAAAATATTGATTCATCTTCTAATTCTACGTATCCGTCTGTTACTTCTTTTTGAGATAAACTGGTTCCGCATCTTGGACACCACCACATTACTTTTGTCCCTTCTTCCAACAGGTTTTTATCATCGCATTTCTTCATGAAGTGCCATACGTGTTCTATGTAATCGTCTTTGTATGTGTAATATGAATTTTCCCAATCCATCCATTGTCCTAGTCTTATTGAATCATTTGTTTGTGATTGAGAGTATCTCTCTATTATTTCTTTACATTTGTCAGTGAATTTCTCTATTCCTATTTCCTCTATTTCTTTTTTAGAATCTATTTCAAGCTCTTTTTCCGCTTGTCTCTCCACTGGTAATCCTTGTGTGTCAAAACCATTTTGGTATCTCTGATCGTACCCTTGCATTGACTTCCATCTTATATATAGGTCTTTGTAGGATCTTCCTGCTGCATGATGTATTCCCATCTTGAAATTAGCTGTAATTGGTCCATCTATAAAACTCCATTCTTTATTTCCTTTATTTTTTTCTCTTCTTTTTTCAAAGATTTTTTCCTCTTTCCAAAATCTTAGAATTTCTTTTTCCGTTTCTTGTGGGTTATACATCTTTACTCACCATGGTTTCTTCTCCTTTTTCTATTTTTAAATCTTTTTCTTTCATCGTTTCTCCTATGATTCTCTTCGTGTTTTCCGCTTCTTTTGCTTTCGGTGTTTTCACTTTCATTTTATCTATTTTTTTACCTATGCTCATGTTTTTTTCCTGTTTCCATTTTCTTATTTCATCTATTATTTCTTTGGCTGTTTCCACTTCTTTGTACGCTTCTTCGTTTTCCCATTCTTCTTTCTTCTCAGGCCATTTTTCGAGGTGTATACTTTTGTCTTGATCTTCTTCAAAGATTTTATGATAAAGTTCTTCCGTTTGGAAGCAAGCGAAGGGTGCCAGTAGTTTCAATACATTTAGTAATGAATGATGTAACGTGTATTTTGCCGCTTCTTTACTTTCTTCCATATCTTCATCATCGGAATAGATTCTTGATTTTATCATTTCAAGGTAATAATCACAAAATATGTTCCAGAAGAATTTCCTCGCTTCAGCTAGTGCTTTATCATATCCTTGTTTTTCCAGTTGCTTCGTGGATTTCTCTATGGTATTGTTTAATTCGTGAAGTATCCATTTATCGCTTTTTTCCAGTTCTGGTTTTTCTTTTGGTTCGTAGTCTTCTATGTGCATTGCTGCAAATCTTGAAGCATTCCATAGTTTCACTAAGAACTGTTTTCCTTTTTTTATGTCTTCTTCTCTGTATCTTCGATCTTCACCTAGTTTTGTTCCGGCTGACCATATTCTGATTATATCCGTTGAGTATTTTACGATTAGTTCTATAGGATCGACTATATTTCCTTTGCTTTTACTCATTCCTTTTCCTTTTTCATCTTTTATGTATCCTGATATTGCTACTTCTTCCCATGGAATTGTTTTTGTATGTAGATGACTTTTTGTTATCGTGTAAAATGCCCATGTTCTAATTATATCGTGTGATTGTGGTCTTAG
>PWHJ01000213.1 GCA_003554865.1 Bacteroidota bacterium
AAGCTAAAATACCATAAACCCTTCACTTTTCCTTGCATTTTTCACTCATTTTATCAACATATTGTCTTGTTTATCAACAGTATAACCTCTATTTTATAGAAAATCAGCAGACCCTAATTAACTTTGTTTGTACGCATGAAAATTTATTCAACTGTTACCGACTTTGCAAGATTCCTTGGCTGATCAACATTACAGCCCCGCATAACTGCAATATGATAAGAAAGTAACTGCAATGGTATAACTGTAAGCAATGTTGAAAAAACAGTATCGGTCTCGGGAATCTCCAGAACATGGTCAGCCATCTCCTTTATAACTTCATCGCCTTCATTTACAACGGCAATTACAATACCTTTTCTTGCCTTGATCTCCTGAATGTTGCTTACAATTTTATCGTATGTTTTGTCTTTTGGAGCTATTACAATTACCGGCATTTTTTCGTCAATAAGGGCAATAGGACCGTGCTTCATCTCTGCAGCAGGATAACCTTCGGCATGAATATATGAGATCTCTTTAAGCTTCAAAGCACCTTCAAGTGCCACAGGGAAACAATATCCGCGGCCAAGGTAAAGGAAGTTGGTGGCATTTTTATACAAGTCGGCTATACGCTTGAACTCATCATTATAGTTTAGTATTTTTTCAATTTTTCCCGGTATTTCGTACAGCTCCTTTATAAGTGCAACATATTCCTTATCTGTAATAAAATTTCGCCTTTTTCCAAGCAAAATGGCCATCATGGCAAGAACAGTCACCTGAGCGGTAAAAGCCTTGGTTGAAGCTACGCCAATTTCCGGGCCGGCATGGGTATAAACTCCGGCATGAGTTGCCCTTGGTATACTTGATCCTGCTACATTGCAAATTCCAAGAACCATGGCCCCCAAATCACTGGCCAGCTTGACCGCAGCAAGCGTGTCGGCAGTTTCCCCACTTTGACTTATGGCAATAACTATATCATCCTTGTTGATAATGGGGTTCCGGTATCTGAATTCGGAGGCATATTCGACTTCGACCGGTATACGGGCCATATCCTCAAAAAGATATTCACCAACCAGTCCGGCATGCCATGATGTTCCGCATGCAATTATTATAATTCTCCTGGCATTAACAAGATCGGGCATAACATTGTACAACCCTCCCAGGTGAACCTCCTCCCTATTGGGATTTACCCTTCCCCTGAACGTATCGAGAATAGATCTGGGTTGCTCAAAAATTTCCTTTAGCATAAAATGGTCATACCCGTTTTTGTCGATTTCCCCGATCTCCAAATTCAGTGTATGAACTTTAGGCTCAAGCTTATCGTTGCCTATTGTCTTCAATGTGAGCTCATTGCGCTTTATAATAGCAACGTCGTCATCATTGAGGTAAATCACACTTTTTGTAAATTCAACTATCGGCGTGGCATCAGATGCTATAAAATATTCCTTTTCTCCTATGCCGATAACAAGAGGACTGCTGTTGCGGGCTGCAATAATTTTATCAGGTTCATCTGGACTGAGAACAACCAGTCCATATGCCCCCTCAACTTTTGTCAGGGCAAGTCTGACGGCCATTTCAGCAGAAACCTGACCTTTTAAATATATATATTCTATAAGATTTACAAGTACTTCTGTGTCCGTTTCAGTTCTAAACTCATATCCCCGGTCTCCCAAACGTTTTTTCAGACGGGAATAATTTTCAATAATACCATTGTGCACAGCAATAAAATGACCTTCCTGAGAAATATGGGGATGAGCATTTGTATCGCTTGGTTCACCATGGGTGGCCCAGCGGGTGTGACCTACACCTATGCTGCCGGATATGTCGTTACCTATGACAATGCTTTCAAGGTCCCCCACTTTCCCCTTGCATTTATAAATAGAGGGCTTATTATTCAAAAGTGATATCCCTGCTGAGTCGTAACCGCGATATTCCAGCCGCTTTAAGCCGTTTATCAGTATATGGTAGGCCTGCCTGTGACCAATATAGCCAACTATTCCACACATGAATTAAAAACGGTTATATTTTATCTCCAGCCTCATCGGCTCGGAATGTCCGGCTCCTTTGAGAACAACCCTGCCGGGGACAAAACGGTTATCTTCTATCATTATATACAATTCTTCGGTATCGACCCTCTCTTTTATATAATGCTGGACAAAACTGGTAATGTTCAATGTATACCTGTCATTTTCATCATCGTACCTGCCCCCGAAATAAGATTCACCCATCATATAATCAACTACGGGGTAAAAATCTCCATCTTCGGTGTAATGATACGCAATAAGGTTTCTTGGGAGCGGGTAACCTTCATCAATCTCAGCCGGCTCAATAATCAGCCTTGCACTATTTATTGCAACCGGTACCGAATCCCGCCAGGTTGAAAGATCTTCAAGCTCAACCTTTGCCATTAAGCCACCTATTCCCTGGACATAAACCAGCGAATCATCAGAATACTGACTGTTAAGCTGATCATAAAAATCGGTCTGGGAATGGTCATGATCATACATATTTACCCTTGCCGCCCCTTCATTGACAATATAATCAAAAGACAATTCATCAGCGGCGGCATTTGAATAATACATGGTCATGCGTGAGTCGTCGGATAAAAGGTCAACCTTATATAAACATCCTCCTTCTCCACCCTGGGATTCGGCAACAACATACAGCCCCTTCATATATTCGAGAAAATTCATGGAACTTGCCATATCTGTTGTATCAGCCTCCAGAAGCTTCTCCTGAAACTCGGTATCTGTTATGGGTATGGAAATCATACTGTCGTTTTCAGCCGAAGTATAACTTTTACTGCCAATCACCCTTGCCGGATCATACATTCCTGAAATATCGAAATCGGCATAATAAACCGAATCATACATGAGCGAGTCGGTCAGTTCGTAAACCCTAATTTCCTGAGGAACATCCCTCTGACCGTAAAAATCGGTATATTTCAAATGAAGAACCAATGAGTCAATTTCAGGTGATACGCCAAAGGTGTGTCCGGATTCAAACAGACCAAGCTGAGTTGCAAATGAACCCTTTGTGTCCCCGAAAACCGGGTCATTTAACTCACCGACCACACTGTGCCTAAGCCTGTTAGTTTCAAGTGAATCAAACGTTTCGGTCAGGGATCTCAGCGGCGAGTCATCTGAATGGCGTAGATCCAGCCTGTCTGTCTCGGGCTGTATTTCAGATCCCACAAAGCTGGGTTCTTCGCATGCAAAAAGAAAAACCAAGCTCAATACTGAAATACGTAAAAAAATTTGTCCGATAATATTCGGGGTCTCTTTAATTTGCCTCATTTCGAATTTTTGCTTAATATTTTGTTATAAAACTCAGAATACCTGTCCAGGTAATTTTCCTCATGTGGATGACGGATATAGGGCTTACTCAATCCCTCGGCATATCCGGCAAAATTCTCTTCTATTTCATTGTTTCCAAGAATTATGCCATCTGAATATTTCATAGCTGCTTTGTTCAAATTAACCCAGCTGGGTTCTTTAAGCAGGCTCAGATCCTTCTCGGCAATTCCGTCAACTTTGACTTTCCTGGGGAAGTTCTTGTCAAACGCCCCCGGGAACGAATCATTATAAATGGAATAAACCACTTTGGTATTTGAAAAAACGGGATCATCCCTGTAGGCTTTTTTCAAAAGCAAAGGAGCAAGCGATGTGAACCATCCGTGACAATGGACAATATCGGGTGACCAGCACAATTTTTTCACTGTCTCCAAAACTCCCCTTACAAAGAAAATAGCCCTTTCATCATTGTCTTCAAAAAAATTCCCCTCTTCGTCAGACATCATACTTCTTCGCTGAAAATAATCCTCGTTATCGATAAAATAAACCTGCATTCTTGCACATTGAATAGAAGCAACCTTAATTATAAGGGGGTGATCGGTTTCGTCAATTATCAGGTTCATCCCTGATAAACGAATAACTTCATGCAGCTGGTTTCTGCGTTCGTTCACACATCCATACCTAGGCATAAAAGTACGGATCTCATTCCCGCGCTCCTGTATCCCTTGAGGAAGATACCTTCCGATAACTGATATTTCAGACTCAGGAAGATAAGGAGTTATTTCTTGAGTAATATATAAAACCTTTTTATTTTCCATTGAGCCCATTCTTTTAATCAAGATGCAAAGATAACAAAAATATTCGAATCATCAATTCACTCGCTTATCTATCGTTGGAATATCAATCCGCCTGATTGTTGATAAAAACAGCTCTAAAGCTCTTACAATTTAAAAAACAATTGTATTGCACCAGCAAATTCATATCTTTGCAAGTTGCCATTATTAAAAATAAGTTTCTTTCCCGTTTTAAGCTGAAGCAGAAAATGGAAGTTTTAAAAACAGTGCAGGCAGTTAGAAGCTTTTGCAAGGAACATAAAAACTCGGGTAAAACCATAGGTTTAGTGCCCACGATGGGGGCTCTTCATGAGGGACATATATCACTTGTAAAAAAATGCAAAAAAGAAAACAACATAACAATTGTAAGCATTTTTATTAACCCTGAACAATTCAATAATAAAAATGACTTCAGAAACTACCCCCATGATATTGAAAGAGATTTGAAGATTCTGAAAGAACAAAATACTGATTGTGTATTTGTTCCCCCCGAAGAAGAAATCTATCCTGCACCCGATTATCGCATGTTCAATTTCGGTACACTAGATAAATCAATGGAGGGTGCATTCAGACCGGGCCATTTTAACGGAGTGGCCAAAGTCGTAAGCAGGCTTTTTCAGATCATTGAGGCTCAGCGTGCATATTTTGGCGAAAAAGATTTTCAGCAACTTGCCATTATAAAGCAAATGGTCAAATTCATAAATCTTCCAGTGGAGGTAAGATCCTGCCCAACCGTAAGGAATAGTGACGGACTTGCACAAAGCTCCAGAAATGCACTTTTAAATCCCCAGCAAAGAACTCACGCCTCTTTGATCTCAAAAGTCCTTTTTGAAGCCAGAGATAAAAAAGACTTGCCTGTGGAAGAGTTGAAGAACTGGGTTGCCACCAGAATAAATGAAAACCCTTTTCTGGAAGTTGAATATTTTGAAATTGCCGATATTGAAACACTTCAGCCAGTCCGCTCATGGGAAAACGGTAACGGAATAATCGGATGCATAGCTGTAAAAACCGGAAATGTGAGATTAATTGACAATGTTTTTTTTAAATAATTTTAAACCATGCAGATAGAAGTAATAAAATCCAAAATCCACAAAATTAGCGTTACGGGGGCGGACCTGCATTATGTGGGTAGTATTACACTTGACGAGGACCTGATGGATGCTTCCAGCCTGATCGAAAATGAAAAAGTTCAGGTGTTAAACCTCAGCAACGGGGAACGTCTCGACACCTACGTCATTAAAGGAAAGCGGGGATCCGGCGAGGTTATTATGAATGGTCCGGCAGCCCGAAAAGTTGTTGTAGGTGATATTATTATTGTTATTTCCTATGCATCAATGGATTTTGAAAAAGCCAGAACTTTCACCCCTAAAATTGTTTTCCCCGATACAGCAACCAACAAAATCACTTCCTGATCTTTTGAAAAAAAAATTATATAAAATCCTGAATCCGCTGCTTTTCTTCACGGCAGCTGTTATTCTGTTAATAATAGCTTTCCGCGACATAGGCTTTGATGAACTAATTGGAAGCCTGAAAAGAGCTGATTATTCATGGGTTCTGCTTTCTCTTTTTTTTGCCACACTTGCCTTTTTTAGCCGTGCACGCAGATGGAAACTGCTTATCGAACCTCTTGGATATAGTCCTTCTTTTAAAAACACCTTTTATGCATTAATGACCGGATACCTTGTAAACTTTCTTTTGCCCAGGCTCGGGGAAGTTACAAGATGCGGCTCACTTAACCGTTCCGACAAAATTCCCGTTGACGCTTTGTTTGGAACAGTGCTGATAGACAGGGCTTTTGATGTGATTATGCTGCTTCTGGTTTTGTTCTCCGTATTCATAATAAACATAGAGCTTTTCGGAGAATTTATTAAAATGAACATTTTTGCACCCCTTTACTACAGAATATTTGACTGGCTTAGCTTTTCAGCCTTTATTTGGGGTGCAATATTTTTAACTCTGGCTATTGTATTAACAATCATCTGGATGGGCAGAAAAAAGCTTGTAAAGACCCGGTTTTTCCGTTTCATTGCAAAAACTGCAAAGGGCATAATAAACGGGATGAAAACGGTTTTTAAAATGGAAAAAAAATGGGAATTTATTGCACATACTTTTTTCATCTGGTTAATGTATTTTTTGATGACATGGGTAGTATTTTTCTCCCTCCCGTCAACCTCGGAGCTTAAACCGGTAGATGCGTTGTTTGTATTGGCAATTGGAGGGATGGGCATGTCTGCCCCCGTTCAGGCCGGAATAGGAGCTTATCACTGGATTGTTTCGCTGGGGCTGACACTTTATGAAATTCCACGAACCTCCGGGATAGTATTTGCAACAATAGCACACGAATCCCAGGCATTGCTGATGATCCTGCTGGGGGGATTTTCATTGCTGATGCTCTATCTTCAAAATAAGCGAACTGGCAAAGAAAAAAAATAAACAAATAACCAATGCAAAATATTGATCTATTAAAGTCTAAAATAATCTCAGGTAATAACCTGAAGAAAAAGCTTGCATACTGGAAATTCAAAGATTTTAAAATTGTTTTTACAAACGGATGCTTTGATGTACTGCACCGCGGACATATTGAATATCTTGCCAAAGCCGCACAAATGGGAGACATACTTGTGGTCGGGCTCAACTCTGATGAGTCTGTAAAAAAAATAAAAAAACCGCCCCGGCCATTACAGGATGAACAGTCACGGGCCATTATGCTCGCTTCTCTTTGCTTTGTAGGCTCCGTCATACTATTTGATGAAGAAACACCTGAAAAACTGATCAAAACAATCCGGCCACATCTGCTGGTTAAAGGAAATGATTACAGTCCCAACGAAATAGCCGGCTATGAGACGGTTATAGCTGACGGCGGGGAAGTGGTTACGGTAGATCTGTTACCCGGTTACTCTACAAGTAATATTGTTTCCAAAATTAAAAATAATTGATATGCCGAAACCGAGAACCACTTATGTATGCAGCAATTGCGGTGCAAACTCGTCTAAGTGGATAGGCCGCTGTCCATCATGCAATGAATGGAACACATACGCGGAGGAAGTAACAGTTAAAAAAAAAGAGAAATTTTTAACCCAAAGCTCATCAGCCAGATCTGAGCCTGAACTAATATCTCAAATCTCAACAGAGAAAGAAAACAGGATAGATACAGGAATCTCAGAACTAAACAGGATACTGGGCGGCGGACTTGTACCGGGGTCTGTTGTTTTAATCGGCGGAGAGCCGGGCATCGGCAAATCCACTATTGCACTACAAGTGGGTTTGAGCATGAGAGGTTTTAAAACATTCTATATATCAGGGGAAGAAAGCAGCCGGCAAATCAAGCTAAGGGCAGACAGGCTGGGGGTAAAAAGCGACAACTGCTACATACTCTGTGAAACGATGCTGGAAACAATACTGGCAACCCTTCATAACAGCTCCCCTGACATACTTATAATCGATTCCATACAGACAATTCAAACCGAAACTATTGAATCTTCACCGGGCAGCGTTACCCAAGTCAGGGAAAGCACCGCATCATTGCTGAAATATGCCAAAAAAAGCGGCACACCGGTGTTTCTCATAGGGCATATAAACAAGGAAGGAGGGCTTGCAGGGCCAAAAGTTCTCGAACATATTGTGGATGTGGTTTTACAGTTTGAAGGAGATCACAACAATATGTACAGGATACTGAGGGCATCGAAAAACCGCTTCGGGGCGACCTCAGAGATGGGAATTTTTGAAATGCAGGGTAACGGACTGCGTGAAGTTCTGAACCCTTCTGAAATCTTAATCACAAATCATGACGAAAAACTAAGCGGCACAGCAATATCGGCAACAGTTGACGGGGCAAGACCGCTTCTTATTGAAGTGCAGGCACTTGTGAGCTCGGCCGTTTACGGAACACCTCAACGTTCAGCCACCGGTTTTGACCTGAGAAGACTCAATATGCTGCTGGCAGTACTGGAAAAACAGGCGGGGTTCCGCCTTGGAGCTAAAGATGTTTTTTTGAACATTGCCGGCGGGATACGCGTATCCGACCCCGCCATAGACATGGGTGTAATAGCGGCCATATTGTCATCCAGCACCGATAGGGCAATTCCCCGGGAAATCTGTTTTGCCGGAGAAGTAGGGTTAACCGGGGAGATAAGACCTGTTGCCCGTATCGAACAAAGAATAAGCGAAGCTGAAAAACTTGGATTCACAAAAATTGTTATCTCCTCACACCACAAAAAATCGCTCACACATTTAAATCCTCATATTGAAATAACATTTGCAGGCAAGGTTCAATATCTTTTCCGGTCATTTTTTAAAAAGTAGATGCCGTATAGCACAACATCGTTTACACTTTCTAAGCGTTTAAAAATAGCATACATCGTTTAGTAGATCAATACCTGTCGAGGATTTCCGTGTCATATTGACGGGTCCTGTCGGGCCTTGACCAGTCACCGCAATCAAGATTGATATCAAATCCGGGAGGTGATTCAAATTCATCTTCTTTACATACACCCAGCTCTTCATTCTCGAAAACCTTTTCAATAAACAAAGCCCATATTGGCAGTGCCATATTTGCACCCTGACCCTGGCTAATATGATCGAAATGAATACTGCGATCCTCTCCGCCTGTCCATACCCCTCCTACCAGATTGGGAACCATACCGACAAACCATCCGTCAGACATATTCTGTGTTGTCCCTGTCTTACCGGCCATCTGGGCGTCAAACCCATATCTTTCACGAAGCCTTATCCCGGTACCTTCATCCACGACTGCACGAAGTAAATTTATCATCAAATAAGCGCTTTTCTCGTTGATAGCCTCCTGCATACGCGGCTGAAATTCGGCAAGCACATTACCGTGCCGGTCTTCTATGCGGGTAACCATCAGAGGCTCATTATACACCCCTTCATTCGCATAAGTCGCAAATGCAGCAACCACCTCCCTTAGCGTCATATCGGATGTCCCCAGGAAAATTGATTTCACAGGGTCGATATTACTTCTTACTCCCATTTTACGCAGCAAGTCTTTTACCGCATAAGGTGTAAACTGATCAATCAGCCATGCAGAAACATTGTTTATAGAGTTGGCAAGCCCCCACTGCAGTGGCACCATCTCTCCGTCATAATCTGTGGGACTTGCATTCCTGGGTGTCCAGACCGAATCGTTCACTACAAAAGATTGCGGCACATTCGCCACACGGTCGCACGGTTCATAACCCTCTTCCATCGCCACAGTATAAAGAAAAGGCTTTAAAAGAGATCCCGTTTGCCTTGCGCCGAGACTAACATGATCAAACGGAAAATGTTTCATATTGGGTCCGCCGACATAAGCCTTTACCTGCCCGCTTCCTGGCTCCATTGCCATAAATCCTGATCTTAAAAATGACTTGTAATACTTAATTGAATCCCTGGGGGTCATCACAGTATCAATCTCCCCCTCCCACGAGAAAACACTCATCTCCACCGGTTTGTTGAATATTTTTACAATGGAATCATGCGAAACACCTTCCACACGGAGGCTGCGATAGCGATCGGTGCGACGCATGGCAGATTCCATGATGCTTTCTACCTGCTCTGCAGATAGATTATTGGAAAAAGGAGGCCTTCTGTTGGTTCCCAAATCATTCCAAAATTCATCCTGAAGCTCTTCTCCCAGGTGCTGCCTGACCGCCTCCTCTGCGTACTCCTGCATTTTTGAATTAACAGTGGTGTAAATCCTCAACCCGTCCCTGTACAAGTTATAGGGAGTGCCGTCAGGCTTGAAGTTTTTGTTGCACCACCCGTAAACCGGGTTGTTTGCCCACTCTATTGAATCTCTTACATAACGTTGATGTGAAACATAATTCTCACGCTGAGGTTCACGCGCCATCAGTACATTTCTTAAATGTTCCCTGAAATGAGTAGCCTTTCCTTTGGTTTGATCCTCAACATTGTAGTCCAGCTCAAGCGGCAATGCAGACAGGGAATCAAACTCAGCCTGTGATATAAAGTCATAATTGCGCATCTGAGCTAAAACAACGTTCCGCCGGCTAATGGCCCTCTCAGGGTTTCGCACAGGACTATACCAGCTGGGCGCCCTTAAAACACCGACCAGCGTGGCAGCTTCTTCTTTTTTAAGCGAATCTGGTGTTGTATCGAAAAATGTATTGGCCGCCGACTTAATGCCATACGAATGACTCCCGAAGTAGACGGTATTGAGATACATCACAAGCAACTCGTCTTTGGTATAATTCCTTTCAAGCTTCGCGGCAGTTATCCACTCCTTGAACTTATTTACCCCTAAATTTGCTATCCTGGAAATGGCCAAATTGTAATTGGTTGTATCTCGTGGAAACAGGTTTTTCGCAAGCTGCTGGGTGATCGTACTTCCTCCGCCTGCACTCTGACCCAAAAGGATCGATTTCACAAACACTCGTCCCATTCCCCTGGCATCAATACCGGAATGCCTTCTGAACCTTATATCCTCGGTTGCCAGCAAAGCATTTACAATATTTGGAGAAAGCTCGTCAAAGTCTACATAAACACGTCTTTGCAAAAAGTAGTGCCCGAGCAGTTCACCGTCGGATGAGTAAACCTGGGAGGCCACATTGTTTTCAGGATTTTCAAGGTCTTCAAATGTGGGCATAAAACCCATCCTTCCCGAACTGATCAGGAAAAAAATAGTAATCACTACAATGAAGGGCAAAATAAACAAGCCCCAGAATACCTTCAAATAAAGTTTTTGTTTTTCTTTGTTCATCTCCTTATTTTACTAATCTTTGTGCAAAATTAATAATTTATTTTCATTGTTAATTTGAACTTCCAAAACGAAATCATTTATTTTGCTCCGCTTTTAACAATAAAACATTTGCAATAAATGAAAGACAATCTTGTTATTGTTGAATCTCCCGCAAAAGCCAGAACTATTGAAAAATTTTTGGGCAACAATTTTGTTGTTAAATCAAGTTACGGCCATATCAGGGATTTATCAAAAAAAAATTATGGTGTCGACATTGATAACGGATACAAACCCCATTACGTTATACCTGATGACAAGAAAAAAATTGTATCTGAACTGAAAAAAAATGTTAAAAAAGCTGTAACTATTTGGCTTGCCTCAGATGAAGACCGTGAAGGAGAGGCCATAGCATGGCATCTCTACGAAGCCCTCGAGCTGAATGAAGAAAGTACAAATCGTATAGTTTTTCATGAAATCACAAAGGAAGCTATAACAAACGCGATCAATACCCCCAGGTCTATAGACAAAAAGCTTGTTGAAGCACAACAAGCCCGAAGGATTCTTGACAGGCTGGTGGGGTTTGAACTCTCTCCTGTTTTATGGAAAAAAGTAAAGCAAGGACTCTCGGCAGGAAGGGTCCAGTCAGTTGCCGTAAGACTTCTGGTGGAACGCGAAAGGGAAATAATTGCATTTAAAAGCAAATCGTCATTCAAAGTAACTGCAGTTTTTGAGGCGCCCGACGAAGAGGGTAAGACAAATCAGCTTAAAGCTGAGCTGTCCAAACGTTTTGAAACCCAAAAAGAAGCTGTCTCTTTTATTGAAAATTGTAAAAAAGCTCAATTTACAGTCAAGGACAGGGTAACCAAACCTTCAAAAAAATCACCAACTGCACCCTTTACCACTTCCACCCTTCAACAGGAGGCAAGCCGAAAGCTTGGATTTTCAGTTTCCCAAACCATGTCAGTTGCACAAAGGCTTTATGAAGCGGGGAAAATTACGTACATGAGGACAGATTCGGTAAATCTTTCGGAATCCGCACTGAAATCTGCAAAAAAAATCATCGAATCTCAATTCGGGGAAAAATACCTCAAATCCCGAAAATATAAAACTAAAACAAAAAGCGCCCAGGAAGCACACGAAGCCATCAGGCCAACTTACCTGGAAAACCAGACTATAGAGGGTAATTCACACGAGAAGCGCCTTTATGAACTTATTTGGAAGCGCACAATAGCTTCCCAGATGAGTGAGGCACAACTTGAGAAAACAACTGTAACAATAGGTATTTCAACAAGCGAACATAATTTTATTGCTACAGGAGAGATTCTTAAATTCGACGGCTTCCTGAAAGTCTACATTGAATCAACCGACGATGAGCAGGAGACTGCATTTGGAGGACTGCTGCCTCCTGTTGATGTAAACGACAAACTGGAGGTTTCATCTGTTCAGGCCACAGAAAAATTTACTATGCACCCGCCCAGGTACACAGAAGCAAGTCTTGTAAAAAAACTGGAAGAGTTGGGAATCGGACGGCCGTCAACTTACGCGCCAACCATTTCCACTATACAAAACAGGGGTTATGTTGTAAAAGAAGACAGGCCGGGGAGGCCGCGTAAATACAAATCCATTACCCTTGAAGGCGGGCAGGTTTCACAAGAGGTCAAAACAGAGACAACGGGAACTGAAAAAGCAAAGCTATTTCCCAACGATATTGGGATGCTTGTTACCGACTTTCTCATGAAACATTTTCCGGAAATAATGGATTATAACTTCACAGCTAAGGTGGAAAAAGAGTTTGATGAAATAGCTGAGGGGAAGATCAAGTGGGATGAAATGATCCATAAATTCTATCCCCCCTTTCACGAAAAAGTTCAAAAAACTCTTGAAACCAGTGAACGCAGTAAAGGGGAACGCCTTCTTGGAAAAGACCCCGCTTCGGGGAAAAATGTGTATGTTAAAATTGGCAAGTACGGTCCAATGGCCCAGATAGGTGACTCGGACAGCGAGGAAAAACCCCGTTTTGCTGCATTGCGTAAAGGTCAGCACCTTGAAACAATAACACTCCGGGAAGCCCTGGATCTTTTCAAGCTTCCGCGCAAACTTGGCAAATACGAAGAAAAAGAAGTTGTCGCCGGAGTAGGGCGGTTCGGACCTTATATAATGCATGATTCAAAATTTTACTCCCTGAGGAAGGAATCAGACGATCCCCTTACTGTCAAGCTTGACAGAGCAATAGAGGTAATAGAGGAAAAAAGGAAAAGAGACAGGGAAAAGATAATAAAAACACTGGAAGAAGGCGATAATAAACTTTACATTCTCAAAGGCCGTTGGGGACCATACATATCTTACGGTAATAATAATTATAAAGTGCCCAAAGATGTTAATGCAGACGAACTAAGCTTTGAAGATTGCATGAAAATAATTAAAAATCAGGAAACCAAGTCAAATAAACGCAAAACCACTAAACGTAAAAAAAAGTAATACTACCAGTTATAAAATATCAACCTTCTCTTTAACTTAATAAAACCGAAAGGGATGGAATTATGCGATTATCTTGATCCCGTTGAAACAGCCAATACGGGGATAACCACAAGGAATAACAGTATAGGCCGTAATATTAAGACTCACACAAAAGAAAAAGGTCTGCCTGTTTTAAAAAAAAATGGTATTGCAATTATAGGGATCCCCTTTTTTGATGAAATAAAAAATGTAAATAAAGGGGTTGCCGACTTAGTCAGGGAAAAATTTTATTCTTTGAGCATGGTAAGCGGCAATGTTAATCTCACCGACCTTGGCAATGTCAAGCCGGGAAATTCCATCGCCGATCTTTACGCCGCACTTTTGGAAGTAACTATGACTCTTCTGGAAAAAAACATCATACCTGTTTTCACAGGGGGGAGCCAAAAACTGGCACATGCAATTTTCTCCGCTTACGGGAAAACCGGTCAAACAATAAATATTACATCAGTAGACCACAGGCCCGGATTGTCGGGTGCCACAGAAGAAAATGACCCCCATCCGGATTATCTCAACAGGATTATACTTGAACAAAACAATCATCTGTTCAATTACACCAATATGGGTTATCAATCCTGTTTTACAACTAATAAAGAACTTGAGCTGCTCGATGAATTGCTTTTTGATTACTACCGGCTCGGCTTACTTCGCTCCAACCTTAAAGAAGCCGAACCGGTTTTGCGCGACACCGATTTCCTTGTCTTCAGCATGTCAGCAGTAAGAGAATCAGATGCACCTGCAAATTCTTTCCCATCACCTAACGGACTGTATGCCGAAGAAGCCTGTCAGATTGCTAAATATGCCGGATTAAGCGACAGGCTGAGCTCGATGGGTGTTTTTGACCTCTCCTCCACGGGGGTGGTAAATTCGGCAACCGCACATCTTGCAGCTCAAATAATGTGGTATTTTATAGACGGATTATCCGGCAGAAATAAAGAATATCCTTTTGACAAACGGAAAAATTGCAAAAAATTCATTATAAACCTTTCCCATTCAGATAATGAACTTATATTCTATAAAAGCACAATAAGTGAGCGCTGGTGGATGGAAATACCCTCATCCCGGCTCCGGAAAAAACTTATTGCAGCCTGCTCCTATGAAGACTACCTGCAAGCCTGCAACCAGGAGGTGCCTGAAAGATGGTGGCGTAATTACAAAAAAATAAACTTTTAATTGCTTTGTTATAAATGCTCGCATGCCAGTTGACACTTCCCCTCCGGTTGCGGATATTGTGAAATATCAATAATATCCGCTTTAAAACTCCTGACTTCGGCGGTTTAATTTTGTAATTAACACATAATCAATATATAGCAATTTTGCTTAGGCACTACATTATTTAACTTGTTGCCAGGATTATTTTATTTTGAAAGGCACGTCTGAT
>PWHJ01000098.1 GCA_003554865.1 Bacteroidota bacterium
ACTTGTAGCCCTTCAACATCTCATCTCCGTCGTCCTGTAGGGAGTACTTCATTGCTTTCTCTCCTTCCTTCTCTTTCTTGATAGCGGCTTTGAAGTCTTCTTTAGTTACAACATCTCTCTCTGCATGCAGAGCGTTCCTTGCTGCATTGAAAGCTGCGTTCCTGATACTTCCACCAGTGAATTCATACCTCTCAGCAAGCTCCTTAAGATCGACATCATCTCCTAAAGGTAGTTTATCTGGTAGATGGTACATCCAGATACTTTCTCTTGCTTCAGCATCCGGTACAGGAAATTCTACTTTTAGATCGATCCTTCGGTTCAAAGCGCTGTCCATGTTGACTGCTAGATTCGTAGTCATCACGACTATACCGGAGTGTTCCTCCATCCCCTGTAGAAATATATTGACGATTCGGTTCTCAGTGGCGCTAGTTCCCCCTCTGTTAGAACTCCTCTTTTTTAGTATCGCATCAGCTTCGTCTAAAAGTATGATACCTCCGTTTTCATCGAGTTTTTCGAACAATTTTTTTACGTTCTTTTCAGTCTGACCGTACCAGACGTTCACCAACTCCTCGAATCTGATGATGTATAGTTCCTGGTCTAGATGGTTGCTGAGTGCTTTGGCGGTCATCGTTTTGCCGGTTCCAGGTGGTCCGGAAAAGAGAACATTCAATCCTCTTCTATTACCTACTACACTCTGCATATCCCATTCATCGTAGAACTTTTCTTCGTACTTTTTCTCCGTCATTATAGCTCCAACGGATTCTTTTATTTCTTCTGGAAGTACCACATCAGAAAGTGTGATATCGGTTTCAACCGGCTCCAAGATATTCTCACCTCTATCTCTTTCATGCCTTTTTCTACTTAAACCTGTGATATCCCTTTCTTCAACATCGATGCTCTCGTTTTCAAGTATCGAATTCACCGTTGAGTTAGTTATGATGAAACTCCTCATCTCCAGCCCCTCATGATTTCTAAGACTACCTCTACGGTGGGATCTTAAATAACCTTCATTCATCAACTTAGAACCGATCGTAAGATAGGATCTTATCTCTTCAACCTCAAGATCAGATATCATCTTGAGTGCATGGATCAGCACATCCCCTCTTACCGTTGGATTAGAAGCTTTGATACCGACACCTTTCTTGGCATAAGCTAGTTTGATAGCTCCCTTTTCGATCTCGTCAAAACCCTCTCCTTCAAGGAATTTCGTAGCTTTGAATTTCTCACCTCTTTCTTCTTCCGACTCTTCACGCTTCTCCTCAAGACCCTTGTAGATCTTACTATATTCTTCACACTTCTCTTCGAATCTATCTCTAGATGGATATCTGGTCATATATCGAGCCTCTAAAATCATACTTCTTCCAAGCATGGTCATTGCCCTAAGATACTCGTAATTGTTCTCGAATATCTCGACCTCGTCAAAATCCTTATCCATACCCAACTGCTTCAACTTCTTTCTATCGAACTCTTCTCTCCTCGCTTCTTTTTCTGGACTTCTACTCATCTTATCTACCTCTCCTACTTTTCAAACTCCATATTTTTCTCCCGATTCCGGGAAATATATCACTTCTTTCACTCTACTTATAAATTTAATCAAGGGGTCGGTGAAAATGGAAATGTTTCACGACCTCCTCTCTCCAATCTCAACCATGTTGTGATCCTCTGAGTATATCCTTTCATCCTCCCTGTCTATAGAAGGGAAAGTGAGTATCACTTGGATGTCCTGTTGACGTAACATGTCCAAGACTATTTCCTTGATTTTGACATCCAACCTTGCTAGAGCCCCATCATTCACATAACATTCGTTAGGTCTAGTGGCCATGGACTGGAACACTATCTCTCTGAACACTCTATCACCTTCAGAAAGCCCCCTAAAATCCATACCTGCATTGTGACTCATCCTCTCTTTGATCACCTCAGTCAAGCTATCAAACCTCTCAAAATCGATCCTATGAGTAAAGTCACCTTCGGTTAACCTATGACCCACCTCTGAGATGTCTCTTTTGATCTCTCCGTCCATGGGAACCACTTTGATCCAAGCATCCTCATCATCTTCTACAAACTCGTTCTTGGTAGGGGGTCTTTGATCACCATAAACTGCTCTGATAGATTCGATGATAGTTGTTTTTCCGGAACCGTTAGCTCCTACTATCACGTTCATACCATCTGAAAACTCGAACTCTTTTTCGCCTTGAAAAGGACCTATATTTTTCAATATCACTTTTTCTGTCTTTGGGATCTGTACGATACCTTGTCCTCTAGGACGTAACCTTTCTTCAAGTCTCTTTTTTAACGCTTCACCAGCAACCTGGCTAAGATTGATCCCCAATGCTTTAGCGGTCTCTATTACGTTCTTTTCCAACGTCAACATGGTGTTCTTCTTCATAACACATAGGTATATACATAGGTATTAATTAATTATTTTGGTCTTTTGTGTATGTCGAGCAAAACATCTGTACCCGATACAAAATCCCTTTTCATCCAGGCTTCTATCTAGGTTATTTACTGATTATCGGAGATCCAAATTATTGACCTTTTTTGATACTTAACTTCTTATCTCCTTTATCTTTCTCTCCATTTCACCTTTAAATCCCTCTAACTCCCTCTCTTCTAGATCAGTCAAATCTAACCCATCCATATCAAATTCTTCCGCTAGTATCTCTTCATAGGTCACCCAACTTATATTCAGCCTATCCAGCCTCCCCTCGATATCAGGATATCTCCAATCTGTTTGATTCCTTCTTTCGTTCCTACAGGAATCGATATCTCTTAAGATATTGTCTTTCCGTATAGTATCACTTTCTTCATCCCAATATTCCTGCATTTTATAAGAATACAACTTCGATCTTTTGTTTTCTTTGAATATTTTAGGTGTAAGTAGAGTAAAATACAGTTTATCTGGGAATTTACCTTTACTTTGAAAACATAGTAAATTCTCTATGATTCTGATGAGCTGGTTCCTCAAGGGATCTTTACGTACTCTAGTACTGCAGTCAGAGAACAATTTTCCTTCTACAAAACACACGAATGAGTCTTCAACAGGATCGTATTCGATACCTGATTTAGTATCACCTCTTCTTTTAATGTCTCCAAAAGAGAAGTCTAAAGCTGTGTTACCCTCATCCTCACGAGGTGGTAATGGCTGAGACTCGAACCAGATATCGAATCCATCTTCAGTAACTAAATCATCTGTGAATTTTCTGATATATCTTGATTTATTGTTTTTTTTATCTAGGATTGAAGCGATCAAAAAATTCCATAACTTTTCGTTCTCTCTGACTTTCCCATTAGCTAATTTTCTTTTCAATTC
>PWHJ01000159.1 GCA_003554865.1 Bacteroidota bacterium
CTTTCTTGTTTTTCTGGGGCCTCCTTTGATTTTTCCTCTGCTTTCCCATCATCATTCCATGTAAATACTTCCGGACATTCGTCCACACATACGCCACAGCTTATACATAATTCTTGGTCGACTTCAACTACCAAAATAAACCCTCCTTTATCTAACTTCAATCACTTAAATCAAAAGCTTGTTTTTAATTTGTTCAACTAAAACAATAATTATGCTAACTATGCTATAATTGAATAAAATCAGTTAAGGAGAATTAACATGAAACCATTTTCTAAAACCCCTCTTACTAATAATCCAACCTTAGCAGCAGTTTTATTTTTTGTAACTCTACTACTTTTTAGTTCAGCTATCGGACTATGGATATACTTTTCTCCAGGCAGGCAGGTTGTGAACCCGTATCCTGACATGGAGGCTACTCGGCTAATTTATGAAGATAAAAACTACGGTACGGATGAAATCTATTGTGAAAATGGACAAATTTATTTATCTAAATCTTTTATTAAAAACCATATTGATCAATACATACATTTTGACGGAAACGGAAATTATATCACTATTACTACCCGTGATAAGTTCTTCCAAATGCAAACAAATGAACTGTCAGCTAAAATCAATGATAAAGCTACTGAGCTATTATTTCCACCAAAACTTATAAATGATGAACCTTTCTTACCAGCTGATATTATAAATGAAATCTACCCAGTTAGCCTTGAACATATAAAAGATTATAATTTAGTTATCCTAGAAGATCTAAACCGAAATGTCTTGCAAGGATATTCAAAGTTTGAAGGAGCAATAATAAGGAAAAGCCCTGACTTACGATCTGGAATCATTAATAGGTTAAAAGAAGAAGAACTTGTTACAATATATCAAGAACAAGATGATTGGTACCATATACGTACCAAAGAAGGTTTTTTGGGATACATTCGAACCCAAGATATAACACTAAAAGAAGTTAAGCTTAGAGGAAAAAAAGAAAAGGACAAGAAACCTTTAATTCCTCCACATAGACCTCTTGGTGAGCCAATTAACCTTACCTGGGAACATGTTATACGGGAAACTCCATCCCCAGACAATATGCCTTCACTCCCAGGTGTAAATGTAATCAGCCCAACTTGGTTTCATTTAAGAAATTCTAGTGGAGAGCTAATTAATTTAGCAGAAAAGTCCTATGTTGAATGGGCTCATGATAATAATATAAAGGTTTGGGCCTTATTCTCTAATAATTTTGACCCTAATTTAACTTCAGATTTTCTAAGGGACCCAGCAGCACGTAAAAATGCCATCTACCAAATTGTTTTATATTCGGAAATATATAATCTTGATGGTATCAATTTAGATTTTGAAAATATGTATCTTAAAGATAGAGATTACTATACACAGTTTGTTAGGGAACTAACACCGTTCCTCAGAGAACAAGGGTTAAGTGTCTCAGTTGATGTTACCTTTATATCTCTAAGTGAAAATTGGTCAATGAGCTATGATCGTGCTGCTTTAGCAGAAACAGTAGATTATGTAATGGTAATGGCTTATGATGAACATTGGGGCAGTAGCCCAGCTGCAGGTTCAGTTGCAAGTTTACCATGGGTGGAAAATAATCTACAGAAAATTTTAGAAAAAGTCCCAAATCACAAATTAGTTCTCGGTATCCCATTTTACACAAGGCTATGGGAAGAGAAGAAACAAGAAGATGGATCACTAACTGTTAGCTCAAGTGCACATGGAATGAAAGGTATTAGCAATATTTTAAATAAACACGATGCTGAAATCACTTTTGACGAAAAAACACAACAATACTATGCAGAATACATTGAAAACGGAAAGAAATACAGAACCTGGTTAGAAACCAAAGAATCTATTAAAAAAAGGCTGGAGTTAGTGCACAAATATGACTTAGCAGGTATCGCTTCTTGGAGGAGAGGTTTTGAAACTGAAGACATTTGGGAAATAATAAAAGATGAGTTAAGCATACAAAGATAAAATGGTTTCTTAAGTCAGAATAAAAGCAGAGGGGTAATCCCATAGCACTATGTGGATTAATGCTCCTCTGCTTTAAATATTATTATGTTTTCATAAATAAAGGTAATAAAAAATCCCCTAATAACATACCTAAACCAAACATACTGAAAATAAAAACACACTTAAGGAGAAATACGAGCAAATTTGGTTTTATGTATACTCATGACTTTCCAAGTTAGCTCTGGATAATCATTATCCATAAAGCTCCCTGTTTCTATAAAGCCACATTTTTCATAAAGGCGAATGGCTCTTTGATTAAAGGATGCGACTTTTAGCCAAGCTTCTTCTAGGCCTTTTTCAAAAAATAAATAAGCCAGCAATTCCCCAATTGCAGCCTGTCCTATGGACTGTCCCCAATAATCTTGCCCAAGCCTTATTGCTATTTCGGTCCGTCTTTTATTCCATTCAACTTTTCTGTATCTAATATATCCTACAGGTTTTCCTTCAAAAAACTCATCCCAAAGCACTATTGTAAACCATCCTGGTATATATCGAGTTTTAACTTGATTTTTGAAGTCAGCAATCGCATTTTGAGAAAGCCCAACATCCGTTCTACCTAAGTCTAAATAATTAGCCATAGGTTCTCTCCACCACTTTTGATAGTAACCAATATCAGACATTTTGGGCGGTCGTAAATAAACCTTTCCGATAGACTGACATGAAACGGCCACGCTGACTTCACTCCTTTCATAACAGATAATGACCAATAGTAATCATAATGATAACAAAATAAACTTAAATACCTGTAAAATAATTATTCGAGGTTTTTTTAGTTTTTCCTCCTAGGAAATACTACTTTCGACAAAATAGGTAGCAATACCTAGAATAACATATGATTATAGTTCATACCACCCCTCATGTATTCATATAAATTTATAATAAGGGCACACTAAATTAATAACAGATACTTTACTTAGTAGTTGTTTTAAATATTAATAAATAATGAGGAGAAAAATTCAATGGTTGAAAAACTCAACTTTCAACTTAACAAAGGAAAGCCCCTCATAAAAACATTTAAAAACAAGAAATATTTACGACATACTATCAGGACACATTTTATCACCCCAAGTGATAACTATCTTGATATTGTATCTACCTATGCAAAACCATATTATCAAAAAGGTGATACCTTAGCGATCAGTGAAAAAATCATATCCATTACTCAAGATAGAGTCGTAAATAAACAAAATATTCAAGTTGGGTGGCTCGCCCGATTTTTATCTAGGTTCGTACACACCACTTCTGCAGGAGATGGGGTTGGTAACCCTTACAAAA
>PWHJ01000234.1 GCA_003554865.1 Bacteroidota bacterium
ATTGCCCTTTGTCTTGGAGATTTAGATTTCTTAGTTTTTCTTGGCTTCTCAACTTTTGGTTCTTTTTTTTCTTCTTCAAATTCATCTGAAAATGTACCTATATCATTATCAGAATCTCCCGTTTTTATTGGAAGGAAATTAGCGAGAGCAATAACAAATAATAGAGATAGAGAAGCAAATAAAACTATTAAAGATACTAAACCTATTATTGACCCGAAATTAGTTTGTATTTTTTCCATTTTTGAAGTATCTTCCTGAAGAGAATCTATCCTATTTTGTATTCTATCAGCTTCTTCACTATGTCCTCCTGAATTATATCTTTGTATTGATTTTTCATATACTTCAACTGCTTTCGATGTTTCTCCTATCATTTCGTAAGACAGTGCTGATTTTTCATAACTCTTCGCTGCTATAAAATGATCTCCAGTTAAATGTTGGGGAGCTAATTCAAATTTCTCAGCCGCTTCCAAGTAAGCCTCGTAAGATTTTTGATCCTCTCCAATCCTATCATAACATCTTGCCGCACTCAAGTAATTTTCTCCTGATTTAAAGTAATCTGGATAGGGAAATTCTGCTTCTATTTCAGCTCTTTCTATGTACTGGTCACAGATTGAATTTTCTCCAGTTGATGCCTGTGCTGATGTAATGGCAAAAATTACCATTAGCGAACCTATTAGTACGTAGAGTTTTTTCTTGTTCAGAAATTTCATGATTATCCTCTGTATTAATTTTCTATTTTATTTTATTTATTAATTTCCTATTTCTCGTGTTTATTTAATCCTTTTTAATTATTACTCTAGTTGGGAAAGGTATGCTGACTTTTTTATTTCTAAATTCTTCTATAATAGCTTCTCTTATTTGTGAATGTGATTTTATCCAGCTATTTTCAAATTGATTAATCCATACTCTTCCTTCCATATCTATTGAAGAGCCTCCAAAGTTCTTTATTAATACTTCTGGTTCTTTATCACTAACTTTACCTTCGATTGAGTTAAGAGCATTTTTAATTGCTTCCATTGCTTTCTCTATATCTGAATCGTAGCTTATCCCAACTTCTACCTTTACTCTTCTAGACTCATTAGCAGTATAGTTAATCACCGGGTTACTAGTAAATTTTTTATTTGGAACAGTTATCACTTCGTTATCAAAAGTCTCTACAACTGTTATTCTCAACCCTATTTCCTTTACTCTTCCCATAGTTCCATTTATTTTAATAATATCTCCAATTTGAAATGGCCTATCTAAAGCTATAAATATGCCTGAAATGGTATTAGAAACAGTTTCTTGTGCTCCGAAACCGATAACTATACCTATCACTCCTGCTCCTGCTAAAGACGCTACTAAAACATTTTTTAATCCTATTATAGATAAAATTACTAGAAAACCTATTAAACAAACTATTACTACAAGTAATCTCATCAAAACGGAACCTTCAGAAATATGAACTTCTTCCATTCTACTATCCATTTTTAGAACAAATGGCTTCAAAACAGCGATAACTACTTTAACACCATATATGACTAATATAATTCTAAAAATAGGATTAAGATGAATCAATTCGAAACCTAATACATAAAGAGAAGAATAAATAAGCGCTAGGTAAATAGTCAAAGTTATTATCTTCGAATACTGCTTTTGAGTTTCCTTAGAAAACTTGAAAGGTAAAAACTTTTTGAAGAAACCACTGAGAGCATAAGGTATCTTTGGAAGTGTCTTTACAGCAATTATTCCTATCAAAGCAATCACTAAAAGAGAAAAAACTGTTGGAAAGCTGAGTACTTCTTCAAAAGATCTTGCTGTAAACCCTCTTAATAAGAATTCTTTAATTGCCATACCTACTTTATTGCCACACAAATATTAAATAGTTATCCGAGTAAAAGATATCAATAGTTAAAAGAAATTATCAATTTGAAAAGATAAAATCGATGACTAAAATGAATGAATGGAATTGTAAGGATCACCATTACTGGAAAACAATTTCAAAAAGGTGGTTAAATGAAAGAAGAGATAAAGGAAAAAATAGAAGAAGTCACGCAGGAAATAGAGGAAGTTTCAAACGACAGGGACGTACCGAGAAATATAAGAGAGAGATTGAAGGAATCGAAGGAAATGATAAACAAAAAAGAATCTCAAAATCTGAATTTAACGAGAGCTATTTACTTTATGAGCGAAGCTTCAGAAGATATAAACATCCCCTTCCACACGAGAACGGATATAATGAACATAACTTCAAAACTAGAGAAGATAAACGAAGAGATAAAATAACTAACAAAGAAATAGCCCGTGGTAGCATAGGGGTAATGCGGTCGCCTGTAGTACGTTAACCAAAGGATTTCCTTTGGCGCGGCCGTCGGAAAGTGACAGACCGCAGGTTCGAATCCTGCCCACGGGATTTTTTTTGAATAATGATTAAGAGGATTAAAATGAAGATAGAAGAAAAAAAAGAACTCATAAAAAGAGGAACCGAAGAGATAGTGACTGAAGAAGAACTTGAAGAAATTCTCAGTAAAAAGGAAAACCCAACAGTATACTGTGGATACGAAGTAAGTGGACCAGTTCATCTAGGAACAATGACTACTTTAGTAAAGCTCAGAGACTATCAAAAAGCAGGATTAAATATAAAAATGCTTTTGGCAGATATACACACACACCTGAACCTTAAAGGAGATAAAGAATGGATAGAAGAAATGGCTAGATACTGGGAGGAAACATTCAAAGCATTTGGATTAACCGAAGTTGATTACATACTTGGCTCCAGCTACCAGACAAAGGACAAATACGTAAAAGAATTACTTGAACTAGCTACTAAAGTAACTATAAATAGAGGAGAAAGAAGCATGAGACAAGTATCCAGAGGAGGAGACACCAAAGAAATATCACAATTAATATACCCATTGATGCAAGCTTTAGACATACCTCACTTAGAAGCAGATTTAGCTCATGGAGGAATAGATCAAAGAAAAGTCCATATGCTTGCAAGAGACCACTTACCAGATATAGGATACAAATCACCTACCTCAATACACAACCCAATGTTGATCTCACTTCAAGGACCAGAAACTAAAATGAGTTCCAGTAAACCAAAAACAACATTTCCGTTACACGCCGAACCTGAAACAATTAGAGAAAGAATAAAAAAAGCCTACTGCCCACAGGGAGAAACTAAAGGGAATCCCATAATAGAGATTATTAAAATAGCAGTAATGCCAATGCAAAAAGAACTGAAAGTGAATAGACCTGAAAAATACGGTGGAGATATAGTTTACAAAAAACTAGAAGA
>PWHJ01000091.1 GCA_003554865.1 Bacteroidota bacterium
ATACGCAAACTATCCAGCATTATCTGCATAAGACTCCATATTTCATCTTCTGTAAAATTCCAAGGTTCTTTCAATAAAGCTTTAGGTGCTTTCCAGCGTTCCGGTTTTACCAGTTGGAAACCTATTAACCCCAGGCCTTCCAAGCCCAACCTACGATCAAAACCTAATAACTCATACATCAACCACTTCCATATCTCATTAATTTGGTCTTGCTTGCTCATTCGGGGCAGTATATTTTGTTCCTGCACTTTTTTGTGTAAAGGCTTTACAAGGTCCTGCAGTCGCCATTCGTTCTCGAGAGCTGTATGTTTATTTTCATGAAGTGCTCTGACAATCAAGTTCCTGCGCAGTATCTGCATGTAGGTACGGTTAAAGTATGGGGCAAAGAAAGCAGCATCCTGTCTACTGTCGGAGAAAATAAGCAGTTTTCGCCCGGCACTTTCCGGCACACTGTCTACCCCGGCATTATTTTCAGCAGTACCACCCCAATCATCATCAGCTAGTTCAACAGTATTGTCTTTTTTACTCTTCTTTGTTTGCGGTCTGATTTGCTGATATAAGGACGTAGTTAAAACACTTGCCGCTGCATCGGTCCCCACAGAAAAGCGCCTGATCATCCCGTGCGGTGAAAACCTTCCACAAACACAACAGGTAGTAACCTTACCTTCCTTTGAAGGTACCTGGTACAACTTTCTGATAAAGGGTTCATCACACTCGCACTGAAAATGTAAAATGTTATCTTTATCCACTCTCCCACATTTCGCACATATCTTATAAAGCTCCAACTTATTCAATTCGCTTGAATAACTCCCGGCAATGGCCTCTTCATCTTCATCTACATCTTCCAGCAAATCATAATCTGCCATCAAAAAATAGTATAAATCCCGGTAATCTTCTTTAGGCTGGACAAAGTATTTCCCATTACCCTGGTTGTCTACTACACCTACCAGGTAATGGGCACCGCAACCCGTGCAGGTTGCCAATTCCGCCACTTTGAAGTCATGCCCTGAATGATAAGCTTTTTCATGCCGGGATAGAAAAAATGCTTGATCCGGATCGAGGCTTAAGTAAGCACCTTCAATGGCACGAACTAATACATGGTATCTTGCCGGCAGCAAAGCTTGATCTTCTTCCTCAGGCCGCGCCTTGACCGCTAAACCTACCAGGCTTACTGCCAGTTGTTCTATAAATCTCGTCCCTTTATCAGCGACATCTGCAAATATTTTCTCAGCAACTCCCTGGAGTAAACCGGGTTCATTTTTTAGTTCTTTTTGTAATTGTATTAAGTGAGCATCTCCCTTTAATACTTCATAAAGGAAGGTGTAAATGTCCTTTTTCTTTGTGCTTTCTGTTTCAGCGTTAAAAAGCCCCCTCTCAGGAATACCCGCCTTATTACCGCTTTCAATTAGCTGCCTGAGTTTAATCGCAAAATCATTTTTTTGCTCAATAATTTTCTGCCACTTAATATAAACCTCGGGGTTAGGTTTACCCCAGGTTTTATTCTCTTTAAGTTCTTTTTGCCTTACCGCACCCACAACATCAGTGCCCGCAAATTCTTCTCCGAATAAGTTGCTTGCAAACTTTGCTATCCCGGGGTAATCTTTTTCACCTTTCCCTAAAGTTGCACTGGTAGCTATACAGCTAATCCTTCCGGGTTCGCTTTTTATCACCCGGTCTTTTAATCGCCTCAGCAGCATCGCTATCTCAATGCCTTTTGCTCCTGAATAAGTGTGTGCCTCATCAAGCACAATAAAGCGCCAATTGTCTGCATAGATGCCATCAAAAAAAGCATTGTCCTTGGGTCTTAATAACAAGTATTCCAGCATGGCGTAATTGGTTAATAGTATATGCGGCGGGGCTTCTCTCATCCGTTCACGTGAAAGTAGTTCATTGGGAAGTGGCTCTGCGCCATACATTTTCCGGTAAGCCTCGGTAGCAGCCTTTTCACTTTCTTCAGTTTCACCTGTATAGCGGCCGAAAGTTATTTCCGGCACATTATAAAAAAGCTTGCGTAACCGGGCCAGTTGATCATTGGCCAGCGCATTCATGGGATAGAGCAAAAGCGCTCGCACTCCGGGATCAAGCTTTTTTTGCTCATTTTGTTTCAATAAATGATCAATAATCGGGAGTAAGAATATCTCGGTTTTTCCGCTACCCGTGCCCGTGGCTGCAACCAAATTACGTCTTTCTGCAACTATTTTGCGAATACCCTCTTCCTGGTGTGTGTATAGGGGCCTATCCATTGGTAAAGCTGTGCTTTTCAACCTATTAAAACTGCCCGCGAGCACACCTTCCCCTACTAGCTCACCCACCGTCTTCCCCTTCTTAAAAGGGGGAGTAGCCTCCAAGATCGGCCCCTTTAAAAAGCGTCCTCGTTTATAAAGCTCATCATTAAATTTGTTGCGCAGCCTGCCATTGCTTAAATAAAAGGTGGTTGCCAAGTAATTTAAGTAGCTTTTATTAATAGCAATTGTAGCCTGGATTGGATCAATATCCATTCTACCCCTCCAATCATGAATCAATAAGCCCTGTGTTGATCAGCTGCTCAAACCAAACCCTTTCTTGTTCTAATAATTCATTTGCCAACTCATTGGTGCTTTTATAATTTTCAAGCTTCTCACCAGTGCTGCTAATAAGAACAGGCCATTCAAGAAAAGGAAATACTTTGGTTGCCTTTTGCCACCAAGGAACTACATCCCAAACATAAACTACTTTAACTGCAACATTCTCATAATTAATCTCCACACTCTTGCATTCGGGGCTTTTTGTTGGTTGTGTATGCGTATACCAAGCATCGTGATTGGGAAATAATTGAGTGTAGCCTTTTCTCCTACAACCTTCACCGGTGCATCTGACACCTTGTTCAAGTTCTAATGTATGTTCATTTCTTGTATAACCTGCCAACAACTTCGCTTCTTTAACTGTTAGATCGGCCATTTTTACCCTTAATGTCATTTCTTTTTCTTCTCTTCTTAATGAGTGCCTTACAGATTCATTGTCTAAAACATGAAAGGGATATTGATGATCTAAATCTTTCTTGTCATAAATCTGAACAGCAGTTATTCCGCTACTATCTTCTTTGATAACCTCAGGCACTTCCTCTCCCAATAAAAATTGCAACGGCGCCGCGTCTGGAATCACCGAATAAAGATTAACGGATGGCTCATTTTCTGCAGTAATACCAATCCAGTGGGCAAAGTCTTTTTCTGCCTTGAATGTAACATTGAAACAACCTTTATCATCAGAAATCGCAGAAGAAGACCAG
>PWHJ01000113.1 GCA_003554865.1 Bacteroidota bacterium
CCTGGCCACAAACGTAACTCTACATTCTGCCCCGGATGTGAAGAGGAGCTTGTTCTCCGCTCCCATTTTACCATTTTAAGCAACAATATCGAGGAGGGACAGTGTAAATTTTGCGGATATAGTATTGCCGGGGTTTGGGAAGTGAATTAGTTTTCGCCGTTTTTTGTTTCAGTGGCGGTATAGATCTGCATGTTTGTGAAGTGACTGGAATTTTTTCATCCGGGCTGGAAAATGGTATTGAGGATTACCCGGCTGTTTTGCAATTTAAGAATGGATTTTTATGGTTAAGAAAAATCGCAGGGAATTTATAATGAAAGTATTGACAGCAGCTGCAGCTTCGGTTTATGCCTTTTGCAGGATGCCCGGCAGGGCGGTGGATGTTTTTTCTTCGCTTTCTTCCCCGCTTAGCTCCCCCTTGTTTGCTGCAGACAGCTCTTCTTTTAATGTTCCTTCAGAAACTTCAGGTGATAGCCAAAGGATGGGGATGCAGGGTAAAGAGGCGATGCACTATGTGCAGGTAAACGCAAACCGGGTTAACTGCAGGCTTTGTGCCCGCAACTGCACTATTTCAGAAGGGGAAACGGGGTTTTGCCGTGTCAGGGATAACCGTAAAGGGAAACTTTACAGTGTTGTCTATGGTGTAGCGGCCGGACTGCAATTTGACCCTGTTGAGATGGAGCCCATGTACCATATGATCCCGGGTCACCGCAACCTTTGTGTTTATACCGCATCGTGCAACTTCAGATGCAAACATTGCCATAACTGGCATATTTCGCAGAGGGGACCGGATAAAGTCAGCCAGAAAGATATTACTCCCCTTGAAGTTGTTAAAAGGGCTAAAGATGAGAATTGCAAATCGATTTCCCACAGCATAAATGAGCCGGCTGTATTTTACGAATATATGTACGATATTGCAAGGCTTGCCAAAAAAGAGGGATTGCTTACTCTGTTTCACACAAACGGCTATCTCAGCCCGGATCCTTTAAGGGAAGTCTTAAAGTATATGGACGGGGTTACAGTTGACCTGAAAGCTTTTACCGATGAATTCTACGGCAATATTTCAGAGGCCAGGGTGGAGCCGGTTTTGGATACTCTAAGGATAATTAAAGAGGAGAATGTTCATCTGGAGATAGTAAACCTTGTTATACCTACACTTAACGACGATCCTGAGGATATTAAAAATATGTGTACCTGGATAAGGGATGAGCTTGGTGATAGTGTGCCGCTGCATTTCAACAGGTTTACCCCTACTTATAAACTGACCGATCTGGCATCGACACCTGTGGAAACACTTGAAACGGCGGCCGGTATAGCATATGAACTTGGAATGAAATATGTTTACATCGGGAACCTTCCGGGTCATGAATATAATTCAACATATTGTCCCCAGTGTGATAAGCGGCTTATTCACCGAACCCATTACAATGTACTCGGAAACGACGTAAAAGATGGTAAATGCAGTTATTGCGGTTTTAAAATTGAAGGGATCTGGGAAAGTGCTTAGGTTTTTTCAGGTAAAAATGTAATCTTGTGAATAACAAAATCAATAATAAAATGGTAAACAAAAAACGCAGGGAATACCTTAGAAAAACATTGATAGCCACTGCTGCTGCTTTATCCGGCGGATATTTTTTTTATAAAAAAAGAAGTGATTTGATATCCGGGCCTTCTTCTTCAAAAGGTGCTTCGGTCTCAAGTACTTCTGGAGAACCGTTTGAAGCGGACTCCCTGGGTGCTCATCGCAAAGCAAACGCCGGGGGTAAGGAAGCAATGTATTATGTTACCCTTGAGAGAAACCGTGTGCGCTGTGAGCTTTGTTACCGTACATGCAACATAAGGGATGGCAGGCGCGGTTTTTGCAGAAACAGGGAAAACCGTGGTGGCAAGCTTTATAATGTTGTTTATGGCAGACCTTCGGCTATTCATGTTGATCCGATAGAAAAAGAACCCCAGCACCATATGCTGCCGGGCACTCAAATACTTTGCTATGGAACGGCCGGTTGTAACTTCCGGTGCCGGCACTGCCAGAACTGGCATCTTTCTCAGCAGACCATAGAAGAGATAGGAGATTATTATGATCATCCCCCCGAGGAGGTTGTAGAAAATGCCAAAGAGAAAGGTGTTCCTACAATATCTGCTACATATAATGAACCTACCTCTTTTTATGAATATCTCCTGGATTATGCCAAGCTGGCAAAAAAAGAAGGACTGAGGATACTTTGGCATACCAATGCTTACCTCAAACCGGATCCTCTCAGAGAACTTCTGTTGCATACGGATGCCGTTACGATCGATCTTAAGGGATTTTCTTCCAGAGCCTATGAAAACTCGGAAGCAGAGCTGGAGCCTGTTCTTGAGAATTTGAAAATAATGAAAGAGGCAGGTGTGTGGATTGAAATAGTAAACCTGGTTATACCCACTATAAACGATTCTATGGAGGAAATCAGAGATATGTCAGTTTGGGTACGTGATGAGCTCTCACCTGAAGTCCCGCTTCATTTCTCAAGGTTTTTCCCTGCCTATAAGCTGACAAATGTATCGGCCACTCCCGTTGACACACTTGAGAAAGCTTACGAAACGGCACGTGAAGTGGGCATCCATTACGTAACAATAGGGAATGTTCCCGGCCATACTCACAATTCAACTTTCTGTCCGCAGTGCAACAATATCATTATTCGTCGCACTCATTTCCAGGTTGCCGATATAAATGTAAGCAACGGCAAGTGTAATTCATGCGGACACAAAATACCCGGCATATGGGCATAAACTTCCCCGTTATAAGGAAAAGGTTTGTTTCTGCAGTTATAGTGATGGGCTTCAGCGGCCTTGTTGCCGAAATAGTCCTTTTAAGGGAGCTTCTTATTGCTTTTCACGGTAATGAGCTTTCTATAGGTATAACATTGGCCAACTGGCTGCTGCTCGAGTCGGCCGGCGCCTATTTTCTGGGCGGGAGACTCTCACGGTCTAACCGAAAGCTGGGAATGTTTATTCTGGCAACTGTCCTTTTTTCTGTTTTTTTCGTTGCCTCCATTTGTGCTGTAAGGATATTCAAGGATTATCTGCCGGTTCTGGCGGGAGAGGGACTGGGAATTATGCCGATGTTTTATGTCTCATTTTTGGTCCTTTTGCCCGTCAGTGTTATCCATGGTGCATTGTTCACGGCCGGATGCAAGATTTATTCCCTTTATTCTTCTTTGTCCCCGCCATCCGGTACGCAGGAGAAACCCTCCGGCAAGGGAGTTACTGAAGGTGAGGACGGTTTGC
>PWHJ01000149.1 GCA_003554865.1 Bacteroidota bacterium
GCTACAATTATTAGTGCAAAGGCTATACCAATCACTAAACCCATTATTCCCTGACCTTTGCTTCTTCCTTTGGAAAAGGCTTCTTTAACTTGCCCAAACATATTTCTCACCTCCTTATAACATATTTATAAATTAGTGGCTTTTACTCCGTACATAACTATACCCATAACCAAAAAGAGTATAACACCAAACGAAGCGAACTCACCTGAAACAACACTTTGATCTATCTGACTAAGTCCTTCAGGTACAGCCAAACCAATAAGCATAAAAAGTACTATCAAAGATAAAACAACAGCTAATCCTTTCATATAGGAAAATTAAGGACAGAACTATACTTAAAGATTATTCAAATATTTTAAGATAAACTATAATAACTACCAAAACACAAAGAAATAAAGCAACCAAAAATACCAGTCCAAATAAGAAGATCTCCAATTGAAAAAATATGTCCACCAACAGAAAGAAAATCTGTCAAGAACCAATAATTAACTTCTGAAAAGGACTCATAAGCAAAATGCATGGAAGAAGAAATTTCAACAGAACTACGAACAGGCATCAATAAATCATTATTTATTATGACAAAGATATTGGACAAAAAACCTAAAAAACTAAGACTAAGGGAATAAAGAAAGTAGAGAGAATATCTTAAATAATTATCCATCTTATCTAACAAGTATGTTGGTTACAATCAACTTCAAAACCTGTATTTATTGTATGTGTATCTCCCTCATTAACTGTAACATAATTACCCCCAACATTTAGATCCTGAAAACTAAACCTATATATTCCATCGCCCCGATCAGATGCATGAACTTCAGTTCCTGTATATGTACCAAAGTCAAAACTCGCTTTAAAACCATCACCACTACTTATATCTCCACTCCACACATCAGAATCAATAGATACATCCATCACCATACTATAAACCTCTGATCCATCCTCCAAATCAATACTTTCCCCATCCGAAGTAAGAGCTGCAGAGTGTTGTGTACCACTTGAATCCCTATAAGCAAATTCAATTTGATCTATTGCATAATTACTCGTAGCGGCCTGAACAGTTGCAGAATCAAAACTTATCGTAGTATCCCCATCATTAGAAGCCTCCGCAGTTGTATAATTAACTGCAAAAGGAAGTCCTAAAACCAAAAATATCCCAACAAACACCGAAAAAGCAGTTTTCTTCTTCATATTACTAAACACTTCACAATCATTTATAAAGTTTATTCCAATATCTTAACGAAGACCGAAAAAAGAGAAAAAAAAATCCTTTATCTTAATGGAAAAAAAGCAGGTCGTGTCCGCGTGACCGACCTGCGTGTTTGTTTGTTTGGGGTGGTGGGAGTCCACAAGACTCGGAGAGTCGTGGACTTGGGTGTTTGGGATTTTTTAATAATCTTTTTAAACAAGGTTGAATAGTATAATAAACATGGTTGTAGTTTTTATTTTAGACATTAATGAGGATCAATTAATAGATTTTCTTTTAGAATCAGGATTTTTAGTTGAATCTGACCTTTATGAACATGAGGTATTAGCCCATGAGACAACAGATATTTTCTGAAGCGGAAAAACCATCTGAAAGAGTAGAACCAGAGAAGGCTTCCTATGACTCTGTGTTTACTGAAGAATTTAGGAAAAAGGTAGAAAAGGAACTTTATGACAGGGGTTATATGGAACAATCGCTGAAATTTAGAGATTGCGGAGAGGCTCGTGCTATAAGTGAGTGTAGCAATTGCCAACATCCTCGTTCCGTACCTATTGGTTGCGGTCTTCGTATTTGTCCGACTTGTCGGATAAGACAAAATAAAAAGCTTGTGAGTAAGTACCAACATATAGTTGAAAGAATAAAGAACCCCAAACATATGACTTTAACCGTTAAAAATGTTTCTTATTTTAACAAGGAAGTAGTGCATGAACTTCGTGATTGTTTTAACAAATTGATACATCGGAAAGGTAAAAAGAATACAAAGAAAGTAGGAAGAAAAATTCGTGGTGGTCTTTATTCGTTGGAAGTTAAAAAGGTTTCAGAAACCGTAGGTTGGAACATACATATTCATGTTTTACTTTCATCTGCTTATATAAAACAATCAAAATTAAGTAATGAGTGGCAACAAATTACAAAAGAGAGTTCTATATTTCAGGAAAGCCCAATTGTTGATATAAGGAAGGTTCATGGCGTGGAAGGCCTGAAAGAAGTTTTAAATTATGTGTCAAAAGAAGGAGAGATCGAAGCAGTTACCGATCTCGTTACTTATGAGGAAGTAATGCATAATATGAGACAAATTCAACCGTTTGGTACTTTATACAATAAAGATCCAAAAGAGTTAAAAGCTCAGTGCAAAAATTGTGGCTCTGAAGACTTTGACTTTTTAGGCATTATAAAAGGCATAACTATACAATTTTGTAAAACAGACATCTCTTATTTTGAGCAGGTTCTTACTTCACTAGATACCATGGAAATAAGTTCCCCTACAAATTCTTCTCATCCTCCACCAGATTCAGGAAAAAAAGAAGAATCTCAGATTTCTTCGGAAAAAGTTCGTGATTTACTTTCTGAGGTTCAAGATACACAAGATAGAACTGAATTGGAAGGCATTTTTTCAGAAGAACTTATTGAATATGCCTTGCATAATGGATATATTTATGAACCAAGATCAGGGGTTATAAAAGAAATATAAAAAAGATAAAGAGAAATTTTTTTTACTTCAATCCTTTTCTTTGGATAATTTTTTACCGCACTTCATACAGTAATTGCAATTCTGTATTGTAGGATCATGCCAATTGGGAGAATTGCAACCGGAACACCATGAAGTATTTAACCAATCAGGCATTTCATCCATAATCTTAATCACCTCCTCTTTAATTTGAAAATAAGGAAATGTCATTTTTTGTCAGCCTCTATTTCCGTTCTAATAGATAAAACTAAATAATATATGACAAAACCAGTCCCAAAACCTAAAGAAAACATTACACCATATAAATTAAACATCTTCTCGTGCCTCGTCAGGAACTCGTTTTATTTGAACCCTTCTAAAAAACAATATAAATGGATAGATAAAAAACATAACAATTGTAGCAAAGGGGAAAGGCAACCCTATGTATCCCTTTTCATCTTTTTCAACTTCAAACGTAGACTTAACGACTACATACCACCCTACAAAAAAACCAATAAAATATTCGATTATTTTCATTTTTTATCACCGTCGAAGTATTCAGACAAAATCATAAAGGGCCAGAAATTCATAGCTCCTAAA
>PWHJ01000092.1 GCA_003554865.1 Bacteroidota bacterium
TAATGGTATGGAAGAAAGACTCATCCGGGCACCAGCTGGTTTTATAAAAAGTAATACACTCCGGGTGTTTTTGAATATAATTCGTCACATATTCAGCACACTCACGGCTTAATGCCCACCAGGTGGCGCCAAAATATGTGCGATTAAAGGGATATCGTCGCTTCCGGATGAATTTTACCAGGTACTGCATTCTCTCCATTCCGAAATACAGCAATGTTTTGAGATTTCTTTTGTTTCGTCTGTCAGCACCGTCAAAATGATAGTATTTGATTCGGGATTCCGGTTTGTGCGGCAAAAACCCCTTGCTAATGTCGATGTACTCTCCACCTTTTTTTAGCTTTGAATAAAAAGCCTGTCTGGATTGTATCGGATAGTCTGCCCCACTGAGTAATACAAAATAATCAGCATTTGTTCTGAGGGCACTCTTCAATAAGCTATTTATGGCTTTTTGTGCAGACCAACCGCACCACCAAACATTTATCCTTTCCACAAAGATCATTTTGTCTTTGAGGACCAGATTATCCGGCATGGGAGATTTTTTGTCTATATGCAGGAAAAAACTCACATTGTCGTCATCCAAAGCCAGCAACAACCTATTGAGGTGTTCATAGTTGCCGTGGGCAAGGATGAGATACGCAACTTTTATTTGGTGTTTCGGTAGAGTCATTGAAGAAATTTTTGCAAATGCGATCGCAGTGTAAATACACCTCCAGGCCAAACAACCAGCCCCAGGAATTTGAAAAACTCTAAGGGATGTTTTGAGAGCCTGGCTACCTGGAATTGTTTTTTCTTTGCCCCTTTATAATCCTGGTTAAGCAGGGCCTGAAACATCTCTGACTGTAGCTTCCCTTTATTAAACTGTTTGCGGTTTTTTGGACTCAGCCTGGCGTAATCCCCGGCGTAATTTTGCTGTAAGATGTTGATAGCCCGCCCTGTTTTATTGTAATCCTTTGTCAGGCTCCGGATGCTGTTATCGTGATGGTAGCGAGTCAGCATCTTGTCTACAAATAAGAATCTTCCTCCTGTTTTAGCGACTCTGATCCATAGCTCCCAATCCTCCAGTGCAGGCATTGTTTCATCAAACCCGCCAAGCTCCAAAAGTGTCTTCCTTTTAAGGATTGTCATGGAGGTTCCGCCGACCTCATTTCGGATTAGAAGCTGCCTGAGAACATCCTTGCCATTGGTCAGATCGCAGACCCCCGATCTGTAACTAAGTTGTTCCTTTGCCATACATATCTCTGCAGGGTGATAAATCAAATCAACTTCCGGGTTTTCCTGAATTGACCGGGCGATTGTTTCGATTTTTTCCGGAAAAAATGCATCATCATCATCCAGGAAAGCGACCCATCTGCTCCGGGCAAATCTAAGCCCTGCATTACGTGCATTGGCGGCACCCCGGGATGTTTTGTTGCGCAGGATTTTGGTTTCGAGACCTGTGACCCCTGCGTCAAATATTTTCTCCTCCAGTGGAGGCTGATTTCCGTCGTCCACAACAATCAACTCTTCTGGAAGCAGTGTTTGGTTAAGCACACTGTTTATTGCTCTTTTCAGGGCTTTGGTGCGACCGTAGGTGGGAATAACAACTGAGAGGTTTGTGTTTGGCATGGAATGTAATAAACCGAAAGTTAATCCATTAGCAGGGAAGCCGATTGATTATCCCGTTCAATATACGTTTAGCAAAGGAACAAACAGGGAAACCGGAGGGCCTGGATGCTATATTGTCATCATTTTTTTCAAAAACATAGCCGTTAGCGTAAAGGGCTTCCCGATACTGTTCGAAAAGGGGCAGCATATCAGGTTTTTCCCGGAATAAAAACCGATTTTGATGCTTTGATATATTATCGAGAGGATGAGGGACAAATCCGCTGAAATGAAAACAAACCAGGGGAGTTAAGTCATTAATCAGAAACCTTCCATTTACCAGTCGAATATCTTGTTCGTGAATATTCCAATGACCTACGTTATAGCCCCAATCCTTCAGTATGTGTACATTTTTAAAATACAGGGGCACAAGGTTTAACCAAATCTGATCAACAAACCTCCCATTGCAAAGGTCGTGTTTGCACTCGTTATATAATTGACTTTTCCACCATCCGAGAAACCCGAAAGCATTACTACAGTTTTTTACTGCAAAAAAACCTGCGTTGTATATTCCTGCATTCAAAAAATTCAAATCATTCGGAGTGCAACCATCGGCAGGCAGAGGACTCATAGCGTGAGGAGTGATCATGGTGCTGTTGTCATTTAAAAGGCTAAAAACACGATCCAGTGAATCAAACACCATTATATCAGCATCCAGAAATAGTACTTTATTGGCCGGGTTAAGTTTCAGCAAATAATCCGCAACATAGGGCTTTAATGCAACACTGAACTCAAAGTCATTGTACTTTTCCCTCATTTCACTGAAACCATCAATATTCTTTGAGCTAATCATTATTACCTCAATTGATGGACCCAACAAAGAGTTATCAATCTTTTCGATTTTGCCGATCAAAGCCAAAACAAACCGGGTTTTTGGATTATGTTTTATCACGGATTTACCCAGGGTAATGGCTAAAGGCACATAACTCTCAGTGGCAATTGTGAAAACGATATTGGTCATATTTGAAGAATACGATTAATGTGTCAGGACAATATATTATTGACGGCCCTTAATCGGGAATTACCCACAAAAACACTAAATACCTGCCATTTCACTGAACAGCGGGTTGTTTTTCAGAAGCTCTGCGTAGGTGCCCTGATCAATGATGCGTCCTTCCTCCATCAGATAAATTGTGTCGCAACTTTTTACGGTACTGAGCCGGTGGGCGATCAGCACCACGGTCCTTTCACCTTTAAGGCGTTCGATGGCGTCGATGATGTATTTTTCGGTGATGCTGTCGAGGGCTGAGGTGCCCTCATCCATGATCAGCAGCTCCGGGTTGTGATAAAGGGCACGGGCGATACCTATTCGCTGACGTTGCCCGCCGGAAAGCCTGACCCCTCGTTCTCCAAGCACCGTTTGCTCCTTATCAGGCAGGCTTTCGATCAATTCTGTAAGTTGAGCAGTTTGGACAGCCTGGCGGAATTTATCCATGTCAATCTCATGGTCTTCCAGCCCCAGGGCCACATTGTGCAACAAAGTATCATCCGTCAGGTAAATGAATTGAGGGATGTATCCAATATTTTTCCGCCAGGCCCGGGTATTGGTGTAAATA
>PWHJ01000054.1 GCA_003554865.1 Bacteroidota bacterium
GAGCAAAAGAAAAACTAGAAATGAGAAAACCAATGGATCTAGCATCAATAGCTCACATAGCGGGTTACAGTAAAGAAGAGGCCCTTGAAACAATTTCAAATAACGTTGAAAAAATAAATACCATAAAAAATGATCGAAAATGAATAAAAAACCATTTCCATCAACGCTAAAAGAAAAAAATAGATACATGTTGATTAAAATACATTCAAATCAAAAAATAAGCAGAAACCAACTGATAAAAGAAATATGGAGATCAGCATTTGAAAATCTCGGTGCACTCAATATATCGGAATCGGGATTATGGCTAATGGATTTTAACGAAGAAGAACAAAAAGGTATTTTAAGAACCAACAATAAAAAACAACAAGAAGTAAGAATAATGTTAACACTAATCAATAACATAGGAAATAAAAGAGCATTCATTTCAATAGAGAAAGTACATGGAACGCTCAAAAAATCACGAAAACAACTTAAAATAACTGAAAAGGAAGGAAAATGAAGTAAAAGTCATCCTTCCCATGAAAAAAATAAGGAGGAAAGATAAAATGCCAATGCAAACAGCTTCTCCAGCAGCATACGACCGAGCAATAACTATATTTAGTCCAGATGGAAGATTATTCCAAGTAGAATATGCAAAGGAAGCAATAAAAAGAGGAGCAACAGCTATAGGAGTAAAATACAAATCAGGAGTTATATTAGGAATAGACAAAAGAGTGACATCTGAACTGATGGAGAAAGAATCCATAGAAAAAATACACAAAATAGACAATCACGTAGGAGTAGCAACCAGTGGACTGGTAGCTGATGGAAGAAAACTAATAGACTATGGAAGAGTATCAGCACAAACAGAAAAACTAAACTACAACCAACCAATAGACGTAACACAGCTAACAAAAGAAATGTGTGATCTAAAACAAAGTTACACTCAATACGGAGGAACAAGACCGTTCGGAGTTTCACTACTAGTAGCGGGAGCAGATAACACGGGAACACACCTCTACAAAACGGATCCATCCGGAGCATATGTATCTTACAAAGCAACGGTAATAGGAACAGGAGAAGAAAAGATAGAGAAATTCCTGAATAAAAATTACAAAGAAAATATGAACAGAAAAGAAGCGATCAAACTAGTACTGAAAGCACTTAAAGAACTGAAGGATGATTTCAGCCCAAAAATAGCTGAAATAGCTTACGTAAATAAAAAAGAAAATGAATTCAAGAAACTGACTGAAAAAGAAGTTTCTAAATTCGTTGAAAAAGAATAAAAATAGATACCACATGATATCACTCGAAGACGCCGTTATCGCACGGATAAAAAGAGAAGGAGAAAGATATGAGATATACGTGGATCCATATAAATCCAGAGACCTCAAACAAGGAGAAGACATCGATATAGATGAAGTAGTAGCTACAAGAGACGTTTACCACGATGCAGAGAAGGGAAAAAAAGCACCGGATGAAGAACTCAATAAAGCATTTGGCACAACTGACTTCGATGAGGTCGCTAAAAAAATAATGAATAAAGGAGAAATACAGTTAACAACGGAACAAAAAAGAGAAATGAGAGAAAAGAAAAGAAAACAAGTAATAGACTGGATAAAAAGAAATGCAATAGATCCACAAAACAACAGACCACATACGAGAGAAAGAATAGAAAAAGCGATAGAAAAAGAAGGTTATCACTTCGATGAATTTAAAGGAGTTAAGGAACAAGCCGAAGAAATAATAAAGAAGATATCAAAACAAATACCGATAAAAGTAGAGAAATTAAGAATGGCAGTAAAAATACCGCCAAAACATGCTGCAAAAGCCAGCAATATATTACACTCATTCAATATAGAAAAAGAAGAATGGAGAAACGACGGATCATATCTTGCAGTCGTTAAAATCCCAGCAGGATTCAAAGACAAGTTATATGATAAAGTAAATGAAGTGACACATGGAGAAAATCAAATAAAAACACTGAAAAACAATTAGAAAAGAAAAACTGGGAACATAATTCTCAAAGAATGAAGAAAACAGAAAAAATACTGAAACAAATACTAACCCTAAAACAAAAAAATAGGAGGGCACGATAAAATGAAAAAAATAGTTATACCAGGAGAAAAAATAGAAGAAAAAGCAAACGGCGAAACTTACCGAGAGAAAAAAGGTAAAAAAACCGAAAAAAGATCAAAGAGATACGGAATGCTGTACAAAAACAATGGAAGAGGAAAAATAATACCAATGAAAACAAAATACATACCACAAAAAAGAGACAAAATAATAGGAGTAGTATCATCCGTAAAATACGGTGGATATGTAGTAGATTTAAACTCACCTTACGATGCATTCCTATCAACAGATGAAGCGGACGACGAATACAAACTCAAAGATTTAATTAGTATAGAAATAGGAGATGTTGATGAAGTAAAGGACACATCATTAAGGAATGGAAGAAAGTTCTACGGAGGAAACATGATAGAGGTAAATCCAGCAGTAACAGAAAGAGTAATAGGAAAAAACGCATCAATGATCTCAATGATAAAGGAAAAAACCGGCTCAAAGATATTCGTAGGAGCCAACGGAAGAATATGGATAAAAGGAGGAGACTCCAGAAAAACTGAAAAAGCCATAGAAAAAATAGAAGAACAAGCCCACGAAACGGGGCTGACTGAAAAAATAAAAAAATACCTAGAACAAGGGAGTGATTAACAATGGCAAAAAAGACAAAAAAACTAATGAAAAAAGGAAAAAGACTGGATGGCAGAAAGCCAGATGAAATGAGACCAATCAAGATAAAAGCAGGATATGTAAAAAGAGCTGATGGATCAGCATACATAGAATGGGGAGGAAACAAAGTAGTAGCATCCGTACACGGACCAAGAACATGCTACCCCCGACACGAAAGAAGTCCTTACAAAGCAAGAATCCAATTCAAATACAAATTAGCTCCATTCTCAGTGGACGATAGAGCGAACCCAGCACCAAGTAGAAGAGACAAAGAAATAAGTAAAGTTTCATCAGAAGCTCTTGAAAAAGCAGTATTCACTGAATACTATCCAAAAACAACGATAGATATATACGCGACAGTAATAGAAGCAGCAGCAGGAACAAGAGTAGCAGCACTATCAGCAGCATCAGTAGCACTAGCAGATGCAGGAATACCAATGAGAGACTTAGTACCAGCATGTGCAACCGGAAAAATAGA
>PWHJ01000218.1 GCA_003554865.1 Bacteroidota bacterium
CCCCAAAACCCCAAAACCCCATAATTTAAAAAATCAAATACGAAAAGAATACAAATATTAAGTAATTTAGCTGAACTTTAATTAGGTCTTATATATATAAAAATGAAATATCTAACAATAGTTTTGTTTTTCCTCTCTTTAAACCTATTATACTTTACTTTGTCTGCTCCCTTAACTTACCAAGTGAACCCAGATCTAGAGTTCTTGTTTAATCCCAATAACGAGAATGCTAATATAGGAGGATTTAGATATCTAAGAGAATTGAGAACAGGGGGTCCTCGACTATACTTTGGCAAAAATGCTAATAATGGCGTTAATTTCCCCAGACCCAATAGACTTTGGAATGGCAATATTTTTGAGGGCGAGGAAATAGATGTAGCTGATCCTCACGCGAACCTAAATATTGGAACTTTTTTTGGACTAGGTATGTGGATTTATATAATGGAAATAACCGGAACTCACACCTTGTTCTGCAAGCAGCAACCGACTGCAACTGATCCAGGGATCCACCTCTGTTTAAGTTTTGATGTGGACAAATTTTTCTGGCAAGTAAGAGACACTTCTATAGGCAATCTTATTGCCATGGAGCTATATGCCGATCCAGATGTAATTGACATAGTACCCATGACTGACATGGTCCCATAACGTAAGAATAACCTCTTAACAGTTAACAGTGGGTTGGCAATATCTTGCTTTTAATGTGTATGCTGAACTGGATATTACATCATTTGGAGGATATTACATGAGTGATAATTATAAGAGTTACAACTAGACTCAGTCTTATAAATCTTTGTATGCTTGGACAGACGACCCTTTAAATTTTTTGAGTGTTGGAGGAATGATGAATTCTCTAACAACAGTTATCAATCCTTTCATTGGAATAATTCATCACATTTAGATATATAGGAGAAACTTGGGTAAATTTTAAATCTTTGATCAAGCTACTCGTACATTTTTAAAATTAACTAACTTTAGATAAATGCTAGCCTAATTGCAAACTTTGCAAAGTAGCTGAGATCCCATATTGCATTTAGCAATATGAAAGATCAGTCTTAGCTTGGTATGATTTTTCCCCACCTCACTGGACCTTTCCAAACTATAACCTCGTTGACCTTGGCAGATACGGCAGAAATCTGAACGCTCTCACAGTTGACACTTACGATAACGAGCATACTGCTACTAACGAGCCTCATTACGTCGACAGACAAGGGCTTTACTTCGACACTGTATTATTTGTTGGATTATATTTGTAGAATGCGAAATTTGTTCAAAGAGGAGGCTTCAACTTTAACAATCATCCAGCACTTGGGGCTGCTGCAGGGAACATATAGAGTTTTACTGTTGAAACATGGATAAGATTTTATGAAGGAAATGCTATTGTAAACAACATGCATGTAGTTTAAAAACTAAACGGTGCTCATTACTTTGCCTTATCTTTCAATGCGGGTCCTTTAGCTGTTTTATCAATGAACGCAATCCCAATGCAATAAGCTGTAACAGTAGTTGATAAAACTTGGTATTTCTTTGGCGGTTCAATCATGAAAATAAACAACTTCCAATCTAAGTACTGTCTATTATTCTATAATGTTTGGAGTTGTAATGTTTACAATTAAATTTTCACTGACACTAACAAAGCAGCTACTGTGAGAATAGGTGGTGGTTTCAGAGGCATGATCAGAAAAGTTAAGTTTTTTGAATACCCCAAAATAGAGCTAGAAATGAAAAACAACCAAAGATTAGCTTGTAATTTTTCTCTCTTTAACCATTTATAGCTGACTTGGCTTGTTTGCCTTTCAATGGTTAGATGTGTCTTTAGTGTGACATTGATGAACGTTCTAATGATACTGACTTCAGATACTAATGCAATTCACACTGCGAGCAGAGAGAATGGAGTTATGACTGTAAAGCTTGTCATCCCGAATGCAAATCCTGTTTTGGCTCTGATGAGTACCACTGTTTATCGTGTGATGATGCTGACTTTGATTTGCACAATCCAAGTCGTAGATGTATAGAGGAGTGCGGAGATGGTAAACAAATGAAATACCATGAGTGTGATGATGGAAACAGAAATAACGGTGACGGGTGTAGTCGAACATGTAAAATTGAAAGAGGTTGGCAATGTACAGGGGGCACGAACACAACTGCTGATGCTTGTTTTGAAGTATGCGGTGACAGTAGAAGGGTTCTCTAGCAATGTGATGATGGAAATACTATAAGTGGAGATGGTTGTTCTGCCACATGTTTAGTGGAGGCTGGATATCAATGTCTGGGTGGAGGTCTAACTACTAGAGATGTATGCTTTGAGATATGTGGAGATGGCTTTAACCGAGGAAATTATGAATGTGACGATGGGAATACAGCCAATGGAGATGGATGCTCGTAGGCTTGTTAAGTAGAAATTGGATGGGTCTGTACTGGAGGAGATTTCACGAATGCAGATACTTGCGTAGAAATATGTGGAAATGGCATTGACAGAGGATCTATGGGATGCGATGATGGAAACCTCGTCAATGGAGATGGATGCAGTGATACTTGTACAGTTGAGTATGGGTGGCAATGCGATTCTATATCTGAACTTCTACCCTCTATTTGCTATAAGATAAGTCATCCTAAGCTTATGGACTATTATATTGAAGATAACAACCTACTTTATCTTTAGTTTAACGAAACAGTCATTATTGGTAGTACATGGACAAAAGATGACTGGGAAATCAGAATTGAGGGTCCTATCCCACCTTATAATTTCGAATGGTCTTTAAATAATGAAAACAATTTAAAATCAACACCTGCTAACCCCATAATCATTAGCTTAACAATTCCTTCCTAGCTTTATGGACTTGAGGTAATTTTCTTAAATAATTTTATAGGAATTTCATTTCACAATTCTAAACAAAGAAACGCTTTTAAGTGGAACCTATGGTACATCAACTGAAGAAACAGGTTTTATATTACCGTTAAATCCTCAAGATGATACATCAGGTGATGGTAAAAATATTTTGTTACAATATATAGATTGTGGTATTGATGGTTATAGAGCAATAATTTTCGCAATGCTCTATTTGAATTTCGGTTTAGCAATCATGTCTGCTTTATTTTTGTAAACCACAGCTGTTATCTTTCATTTGCTTGGCAATATTCAAATATGTAATTTATAACTACTAATATGTTTTTA
>PWHJ01000020.1 GCA_003554865.1 Bacteroidota bacterium
AAATAACCGCATGGGTTGCCGTGATGTCGCCCTCTGAGGTAAACACTATCTTGCTATCCGTCATCGTGGTATCGAAGGTCGTCACCCGGCTGGCGTAGGTGATTGTCTTGCCTGTGATCTCCTGCCCGCCAGCACCTTCGCCCGCACCGCCTTCGTCGGTATAGTCAGCATCGTCGCACTCAAACGCCATCACGTCTTCCCAGTTGTCGTGGTCCTGGTCGAAGCTGAAAGATGTCTCTCCGTCCTTATACATCAGCGCACACTTTACCGTCGTCCCCGCATCGGTCAGGTCGGGGATGCTCCCCTTCATCAGGTTCTCAAAGAACGGGCCATACATTTTATGTGTTACACTCATTTTCTTTTAGCCTCCTTAAATTAAACGATTTCGTCTATCTGGGTCAGTGGTGCTGCTGTAGCAACCGCTGCAACCGTTATCTCTCCTGACCCTGTACCAGACCTCCTGGCCCGCATAAAAACAATACCTTCCACGGGCACCTTCCACAGTCCGGTATTGTCGCCTGTATCTGCCGTTGCTGAACCGTCAGTAACATCAATACCGCCCAAGCTCTCCCAGTTTTCTCCGTCTATACTGCCCTCAAAATGAACATCTGAATTAGTCATTGTCCCTGTCACCTGCACCGCCACGGTAGCAAACCGCCCGCCAAGCTCCATTACCTTGCCATCTGCTGTTTGCGCTGTCTCTGCATCATGCAGCGTTAGCTGTATCGGTTCATACCAAAGAATTGCTCCGCCCATCTTGCTCTGCCTCCTTCTTACAAACTATTTCTAACCCTAATCGGTTTTTGGTAAACATCGTCATACGTAGCCAGCCATTGTTCCAGCTTGCGCTCATAATCCGTCTGCCAGATCGCCACCCTGTCCGGGTCCATTGTTTCTACTCCTATGCGGAGTAACACATAGGAAACAATCACGTCACCAGCACCCGGCAAGCCTACCTCTTCGTCCAAGCCCCCCGGCACCTCTCCCAGCTTGGCAGGCTTCGGGGTATAGATAATACTAAGCGTTTTCTCCATATCCGGCACCGGGTTTAGTATCAGCTTGTCGCCGGACACGATATAGCGCACCGGAATGCCTGTAACACTGCCAGAAGGAGGCACCCTGCCCACCCATGGAAATAGTTCTCTCATGCGTTGCTCGTCGCCCCAGTAAACCTCCTGCAACCGCAACATATCGCCGGGAAGGTCCGCCTCGCTATCGCCTGCCGGTATAACCTCGTCCTGCTGCTCAAACCTGCTGGAACGCATGGCTATCTCTTCCTGCGCCACATTTACCATATCTATAAGGTCATTCTCGCCGTATCTGTCAGGCGGCAGGTCGTGGGCAAGCCGCATCACCCTGGCAAGTATTTCTTTCAATGTCATGAACTACACCACCTATAAAAGAAATGACCCGGGAAGCCCCGGGCCTTCTTTTTTACTCTTCCACGATATACGTTGCCACAATATGAACATGGTCAACGGTCGTTACACCGTCTGATTCAATGCGGATGGGCTCGCCTGCATCATTAGGCGCAAGCGAAGCCCCGGCATTAAGCAGAGTAGTGTCACCGTCAAACATAGTGGCATAATCATTATCGCCCAAATCCCCGTGCGCAAAGACAGCCAGCTTGACATCGGAGCCAGTTTGCTTGCTCTCAATGTCAATGTTCTCTGTTCCTGGTGCCCCGCCTTCAGTAGCCAGTGCAAGGTCTATTAGGCGAATCTTCTTGCCATCAATGCCCGGGATTATTTCTGCCCCGGCATTAACCTCGACACGGGTAAACCTTTTACGGATATTTTGGACAATATTTAATTTGTAGTTTTCCTCTTTTGTGCCTACATGGAAACCATCTTTAGCGCAAATATAAGTTTGATGATGTACTCCTGGCATTTAACATTACCTCCTTAAAATTGATAGCAGGGGGCAGCCTGGAGGTAAGACCACCCTCTTTAAGGGCACCCCCTGCTATGGGTTACTTATGTGTTGCTAATGCTAGCTGGGCTGGATGCACCCGTAAATAAATGTGGGGTCGTCCCAGCCGAAGCTAAAGCGGTTAATAACTTTGTACTTAGCCGCTTCCGTATCGAAGTCCTTATCCTGCTCCAACTGCGCCTTCCGCCGGTCGAACCATGTTAGATAAGTCTTCATCCGCTCACGGTCCACCATGAACCACGTATTGGCGTCGGTCAGGAAGTCATACTCGATAACGTCCACAGACCCTTTCCAGATGTTCACGTCGTTGTCGCTGGTTGAAGGCTCCTTCTCGCTGTCGGCAACCACCAGGGCAGCTTTACGCAGGTTAGGCGGCACAATCAAGGTATCAGGATTAATCGCCAAGAGATTGCCCTTGTCGTCCTTCCACCTCTTCATTTCGTTACGCACCTTCTCCACGTTGTTGGCGTTCAGGGCCAGGCTGCTGTCTGCGTTCTCCCATGTGCTGCTGTTGCTGGGGCTATACGGATGGTCGGTAGCACAAAGCGGTTTTTCGTCCGGTCCGGTATAGCTGCTGTTGAAGGCGTTATTGAACACACTGGCGGCATAATACTGCCTGGTGTAATACACAGATTGAGTAAGGGTCTTGACCCGCTTCTTGATTTCCGAATAAAGGTCATCATCCAGAAGCTCCCGCTCAATCCGAATACCCTTGGAGTACTTCTTATGGGTATATTCCATCTTGAAACCACGATAAATGGTCTCATAAGCGACCTGCCCGCCGCTGTTACCCCATTCATCCATCAGGCCCAACGAACCTACGCCCAGCGTAAACTCCTGCGCCTTCTTCGACGTTTCCATGTTGTAAAGCACCGGCAGGAAATCCCGCATCTTCTTCTGGTGCTTATCGAAAATCTTCCGCAGTATCGGAAGTAAAAGATCCGGCCAGTTCTCTCTTACGTGCATTTACTTTCACCTCTCTTCAAGTTTCAAGTATTTGTTATCCCTTCACGTTATCCAGCACTACGTCCATCATCAGATTAGGCGCGTCAATGCCCACTACGGTCAAAGGCCCGTTGTTAGGCGCCTTGTCACAATTCAGCTTCAGGCCGTCGGAATCGGCAAAAACTCCGTCCTTGCCGATGTAGATAGCCCCGCTGGCGCCGTCTTCGCCTAGCACAACAGCTTTGGAATCCGTAGTGATATCCTCGGGAAACGGCTCGTAAACGTCCACA
>PWHJ01000043.1 GCA_003554865.1 Bacteroidota bacterium
CCCCACATACGCCCGGAAATAATAGATTTGATTGAATTCTTGAAAAGCATGGGTGCATTGATTCATGTTTATGGGCAGGAACATATTGAAATAATTGGTTTAGAAGGCCTAAAAGGTACTGAACATACTGTTATTCCTGACAACATGGAAGCAATAACATGGCTTGTAGGGGCTTGCGTCACAAATGGTGATATAGAGATACTGAATTTTCCTTATGAGGATTTAGAGGTAGTGCTGGTCCACCTGCGGGCTGCAGGGGCACGTATCTATAGAGGTGAGAATTCTCTGATTGTAAGAGGCGGGTCCTGTTATCCAATTGAGATAAGCACCGGTCCTCCCCCCGGGATTAACTCGGATGTCCAGCCTATACTTGCTGTCTGGGCGGCAAAAGCCCGGGGCCAGTCACGTATTATTGATTTGCGTTTTCCTGGCAGGTATGGATATGTAAAAGAGATGGGGAAAATGGGTCTTAGCTATGAGCTGTCTGGTGATATGTTAAAGGTTTATGGCAAAGGTGGCGCTTTGAATGGAGCTGAAGTAACGGCATTGGATTTACGTGCAGGTGTTGCTTTAGCTCTTTGCGGACTTGTGGCGGAAGGGGAGACCATTATTAAAGACGCCTGGCAGATATCTCGCGGCTATATGGACTTTCAAAAAAAAATGGTCAGTCTTGGGGCTAATGTAAGGTATGCCTAATAGTTCGGAAAAAGGTAATAAGTTGCCTGTGTCGGTTATCCGAGAACTTGAGCAACTACTGTCAGGCCCGGTTGAAACTGATGTTGGACTTTCAGAAATAAGCCGCTGGCGAATCGGCGGAATAGCAGATGTGATAGTGCGCCCACGTACTTTCGAGGAGTTAATAAACCTTCGAAGTTGGCTGAATGAAAAGGAGTTGCCTTATGTGGTTGTCGGAGCAGCAAGCAATCTTCTGTTTTCTGATAAAGGGCTGCGGGCAATCTGTATTCAAATCGGAAAAGATTTTTCTTCATCAACAATTAATGAAACAACCATATCTGCAGAATCAGGAATATTTGTGCCCCTTTTATCAATGCGGGCTATGAGAGCAGGCTTGTCCGGGTTAGAGCATGTTTGCGGCATACCCGGCACTTTAGGTGGGCTGATATGTATGAATGGTGGCAGCCAACGCAAGAGCATTGGCAATAACATTGAAGAGGTTATAAGTATCAATAAGGAAGGCCGCCTTGTCAGGCGGAATAGAAATGATTGCGAATTCAGTAATCGTCATTCTGTTTTTCAGGCTAATGAAGAAATAATTATTCATGCATTGATTAAATTATCCCGGGATATAGATAAATCAGTGATTCGACGCAATATGCTTAATATTTTTTCGAATCGCCGCAATAAGTATCCGATGAAGCTGCCAAATTGCGGTTCAGTGTTCATTAGTGATCCTGAGTTGTATAAAGAATATGGAACACCAGGGGAAGTGATTGAGAGACTGGGGCTGTTGGGATTACAGTCCGGCGGTGCAATGGTTTCTTCATTGCATGGTAATTTTATTGTAAATACGGGTAAAGCCAGAGCTGCAGATGTCCTGTATCTTATAAATATTATCCGGAAAAAAGTATTGGCAGCTACGGGGATCCAAATGAAAACAGAAGTCCGTTTTGTAGCTGAAAGCGGTAAAGTTTGCCCGGGACATGAAGTGTTAGATGTTTTTTAGCGCTTTGATATTTATTTAGGATATCTATATAATGAAATTGACAAATGCAGATTTGGTCAGTACTAGAAAAATTGAAGTTCAAGTTTTTACGATATGGTTTAACAGGTCAAAATTTATTTCCACATCTATCGGGAGCCTGATAAATCAAACATCAAATGAGTTCGAGATTATTGCTGTTGACGATGGCTCAACGGATGAAACTTGGTATAAGCTACAGGAAATGCTCGATAAGGCAACCGAAGCTGATGTGCCAATGACTATCTGGAAAAAAGAAAATCAGGGTTTTACAGTTTCAATAAAAAGAGCTATCGATGAGTTAGGATCATCGCCAGTTATTGCGCTTCATGGCGCAGGGGATGTCTCCCTGCCGGATCGGATTAAGTTGCAGATGCAGTTATTGCGTCAACATCATGATACTATTGCTGTCGGGTGTGCTGTGGCTAAAATGGATGATGATGGTAGCGTTTTCGGGGAAATGGGAATACCTGCCCAACTATTAAGCAATGATGATGTGGAGGCTAATAAAGTGCCCCGTCTGGGCACTCATGGATCAGCAATGTTTCTTAGAAGCGCTTATAATGAAGCTGGAGGATACCGTGAACATTTCAGATATTCTCAAGATGCAGATTTATTATTGAGATTGATATATCAAGGCAATTTCAGAAATATTACAACTGTTCATTATAAAAAGTTGTATGGCAGTTTAACAGTTGCCGGCAGGTCAGATTATAGAAAAAATCTGGATCAGGCGATATGCGGAGCGGCGGCCAGAATATCATGGGAAAAGAGGCTCAAAGGCGAAGAAGATCCAATTGACCAATTATCACCCTATGACTGGGATGGGCTGGTGTCATTGGCAAAAAGCAATGGACAAATTTTTTATAGCAGAATTAGTGATTTGGCATTTCAACTTATAAGAAATAACAGGTTTTCAGAGGCTTACAGGGTATGTAAAATCTTGGATGAAAAGAAATGGGCTGTATACATTCGGGCTTTATGGAAAAAAATATCCGGACTCAAAAAGGTCAAGAAAATGAAAAATGTTTAAGCACCTGTGCCCAAACGACACGACGATACATATGTTATATTTCCCAAAAGCTATTGGGGTTTTGCACAGTTATGTGCTTAGAAGATGAAAGTAAAGTTGAATTGAAAAAAAGCCATCAGGGTGTATAGATATGCTGGCAAAAAATTTGCTCAAGCAATATAGCGGCATCAAGGCCGAAATATACGAGAAAAGCCGCAAAAAAAATCCAAAGTGGACTTTTGAAGACAAGACGTTTAATTATGTCCTGGACAAAGTCAAACCGGAGATTTCCAGCATATTGGATGCCCCTGTTGGCACGGGCAGATTTTTGCCGGCTTATAGAAAAAAGACTGAAAATGTAAAGGTTTACTGTGTAGATTATTCCGATGACATGCTGAAAATCGCTTCAAAACGGGCGGGGTTTTTCCGCAGGGGCAA
>PWHJ01000056.1 GCA_003554865.1 Bacteroidota bacterium
ATGTCTTTGGATAAAAAACTTACTTGGGTTTAATAGAATTATTTATCGGTTTATTTGAGTTTTCCTTCACGTGCTTTCTTCAGTTTCTTTATGTATTCTTCTTTTTCTTCTTCTGCCCATTCTTCTGGACTGTATCGGATTATTTTCCCTTCTTTATTTTTTGTTATTACTTCTTTTATCCCTGCATTTACTAGCACTCTTTTACATCTGTCACATGGTCTTGAAACGGTGTATTCTCCTGTTTTCCCGTTTTTTCCAACTATGTAAAGTGTTCCATCTTTTATTTGTATTCCGTGTCTTGCAGCGTTAACTACTGCATTTTCTTCTGAGTGTACTGCTGGGCATAAATCGTATCTTGCGTATCTAGGTGCATTTGCTTCATCTTTGAGGCATCCGTCTTCACAGTTTGTGCTTCCTCTGGGTGGGCCGTTGTATCCTGTTGCTACTATTACGTCATTTTTTACAATTATTGAACCAAATTTTCTTCTCTTACAAGGGCTTCTTTCACCTATCGATGAAGCTATATTCAAGTAGTAGTTATCTTTCTTAGGTCTATTCATTGAATCCTTCCTTTTTTAAATTCGGGTTTTTAATTCGATATTGGTCTATTCTTCTTTTAATTCTATCTCTATTTTTACTTCTGAGGGGATTTCTGTCCTCATTATCTGTCTTAGTGTTCTTTCATCGGATTCTATCTCTATTAATCTTTTATGTATTCTCATTTTCCAGTTTTCGAATGTTCTTGATCCGTCTCCACATGGGCTTTTCATTGTACTGACTTTCATTTCTTTGGTTGGCAGAGGGATTGGACCTGACATATTTATTCCTGTTTTCTGCGCTATCCTTTTGATTTCATCGCACAGTTCTTCTAGTTTTTCGTGGTCTGGGCTTATTGCTTTTATTTTGGCTTTTTGTGGCATTATAATCACTCTGTTTTTTACTGCGTTTGCAGTTCTTTATATTAAAGAAAAGGGGGGAAGGGGGTTTATTTCTTCTTTGTTACTTCCATTACTTTTCCTGCTGCTATTGTTTTCCCCATGTCTCTCATTGCGAAGCTGGATAGTTCTGGGAAATCTTTTCCAGATTCAACTATCATTGGTTGTGTTGGTCTCATTGTTACTACTGCTGCGTCTCCTTGTTTTATGTAGTCTGGGTTTTCTTCTTTTACTTCTCCTGTTTTTGGGTTTAGTTTTTTGTCTATATTTGTTATGCTGCATGCTACTTGAGCTGTGTGGCAGTGTAGTACTGGTTGGTATCCTTTTGTTATTGCTGATGGGTGGCTTAGCACTATTATTCTTGCTTTGAATTCTTCTGCTACTGTTGGCTTGTTGTCTGGTGTTCCTACTACTGTTCCTCTTTTTAGGTATCTTTTGTCCACTCCTTTTAGGTTGAATCCTATGTTGTCTCCTGGTTCTGCTTCTTCTATTTCTTTGTGGTGCATTTCTATTTGTTTTACTTCTCCTGTTTGGTCTCCTGGCATTACTGTTACTTTTTGTCCTTTTTTCAGTACTCCTGTTTCTACTCTTCCTACTGGTACTGTTCCAACTCCTTTTATTGTGTATACGTCTTGTATTGGTACTCTTAGGGGTTTGTCTACTGGTTTTTCTGTTTCTTTGAATCCGTCTAATGCGTCTACTAGTGTTTTGCCATCGTACCATGGTGTGTTGTCTGATTTGTCAACTACATTGTCTCCTTCAAATGCGGAGATTGGTACAAATGGTATTTCATCTGTTTTGTATCCTATTCCTTTCAGTAGTTTTTCTACTTCTGCTTTTACTTTTTTGTATTGGTCTTCTTTGTAGTCTGCTGCGTCCATTTTGTTTATTGCTACTGCTATTTGTCCTACTCCAAGTGTTTTTGCTAGTTGTGCGTGTTCTCTTGTTTGTTCTTGTACTCCGTCACTTGGTTTTCCGGATACTACAAGTACTGCTGCGTCTGCTTGGCTTGTTCCTGTGATCATGTTTTTTACGAAGTCACTGTGTCCTGGTGCGTCTATTATTGTGAATTTTTTGCTGTCTGTTTCAAATTCTTCGTGCATTACATCGATGGTTACTCCTCTTTCTCTTTCTTCCTCTAGTCTGTCCATCATGAAAGCGAATGAGAAGCTTGCTCCTGCTTCTGATGCTTTTGCTTCTTCTTCTAGTTTTCTGTATTGTTCTTTTGTTAGGTTTCCTGAATCGTACATTATTCGTCCTACTGTTGTGGATTTTCCGTGGTCCACGTGTCCTATGAACACTAGGTTCATGTGTGGTTTTTTTGCCATGTAAGCACCTCCGTTAGCGTCATGGATTTATTAATTTTTATATAATATCAGTATCTGCGTTCTCGCAGTATCTGCATATTCTTATCTTTATTGTTCTTATTCTTATTTATATATATTACAGGGGTAGTGTTGTTCTTCTTTTATTTTTTGCTTTTGATGTGTTCTTGTTATATTAGTTCCTCTGGTTTTGGAATTTGTTCCTTTAATCCTTTTCTTTTTCTTATTTCCATTATCTTTTCTCTTTGTAGACTTTTTGGCAGTGGCTCGTATCCGTAGTATTCTTGACTCCATAGCGCTTTTCCCTGTGTTATGCTTCTTATGTCGCTTGAGAATCCGAATGTTTCGGCTACGGGTACTTTGGTTGTTACTTTTGTTGTTCTTCCTTTTTGTTCCATGTTTTCTACTTTTCCTCTTCTGTTCCTTATGTCTTTTGTTATTTCTCCTATGAATTCCTGTGGTGTGTCTATGTAGATTTTTTTCTTTGGTTCCAATAGTTTTGGTTTTCCCGTTAGTACTGTTGCCTTTATTCCTTTTTTGAGTGTTGGTATTACTTGTGCAGGTCCTCTGTGTACTGCGTCTTCGTGCAGTGATGCATCTTTTATAAGTATTTTTGTTCTTGATAGTTTTTCTCTTGCTAGTGGTCCTTCTTCTACTGCTTCTTCGAATGCTTGCACTATTAGATCTTTTGCTTCATTGAGGTATTGAACTCCTTTACTTGCATTTATTAGCATGTTGTCTCTTTTTATGCTCCATATGTTTTTCGCTAATTTTTTATCCATTCCGTGTTCTCTTAATTGTTCCGCTAGTTTCTTTTTATCTTTTATTTCTTGTTCTATTTCTCCTTCTTGTATTGCTTTTGCTATTCCTTCTTCCA
>PWHJ01000078.1 GCA_003554865.1 Bacteroidota bacterium
GCCAGATGTTCCAACTGTCTTTCCCGCAAAAATCTGAAGCTATTGCAGAGCGCCGTTTGCAAGAATTCCCGGATGCAAAGGCTATAGTTACTCCATGCCCCTTCTGCCGCGAAGGGCTTAAAGGAGAGAACCGGGAAGTTTTAGAAATGGTAGAGCTTTTGGACAGGGCTTGCAAGTAAAACAATACTTGAATAAACTCTTCCAAAGCTGATTAAGATGTATTTGTTAATAACAAGTTCGATACAAGTAGATAGCAAGAATAAATAAGATTAAAAGAATAAGCACGAATAATATAAGCTTAAATTGTAACCAGCATTAAATAGGGATGATCTATAGTTGAAGATCATCCCTCTACTTTTCTGGAGAATTTTATCTTGAAAATTAAGCTTGGAGAGGAAAATCCTTTTGCCATGGTAGTTATTTCGGTGGATCCCTTGATAATTCAATGAAAAGTTGCTGCAGATTATAGACTAAAAACAATTTAGCAATATTATGGTTTGCTTAAGAATGATTTGGCAAGTTTAATATTAAAAAAACAGGGTAAAATAGAATTAGAGGAACGTTCCTCTTTATATACAGAAGGAGGCACTCTGCTTAGCAGGGTGCCTCCTTTTGCTGTAGCTAAAGATCAAAAAAACAAATTGCTTAAAAAAGCAAACTGCTAAAAATAAGGAATAGGATGTTTAGAGAAGGAAAAGGTGCTTGCTTGTAGAATTTTAAAATTAAATTGTAAGCACGTTTCAATAAAATCTTGTAAGAACTTTTCAATATTTTCTGGCAGTGGAATTGCCGAAAGGGGGGGGGATTAGGTGCAAGTTAGAGATGTGATGACTACTGAAGTAATCACTATTGATAAAGAATCTACCGTAGCTGACGCTGTTAAGATAATGATAGATAACCGGGTTAGTGGGTTGCCGGTAGTAGATGAGCAAGGTAAGTTATATTCTATGATAACCAAATCGGATATAGTTCAATATTATCTTCCTTCTATTCTTCGCGATACTCCAGGAATTGAAGAATACACAGTGCCACCAGTTAAAGATTATTTAAATAACCTTTACAAGCTTTCTCGCCAAAAAGTAGGAGATATAGTGAGTAAAGTGGATGTAGTTTGTGTTACTCCCGAGATGACTGTTTCACAACTTGCAGTGAAGCTTTTTGCCAGCGAAATGAGGCGCTTACCTGTTGTTGGTGAAAGTGGCGAAATCAAAGGTATAGTTTCCAACACCAATATATTATCACTTATTTGGGAAAATTAGAAATAGTTCTTGGTCCTTGTTATTTTTATGATAAATTCTTTGTACAATTTGTTATCAATTGATTAGCCAGTCCAGCTATATGTTCGGGTGATTCTTGCATGCCCTCTTCGAGCCAACGTAGAAACAATGCAATGAACCCTGAGGATATAAATGAATAATAATATTCAAAGTGTTCTTCTTTTCCGCTTGCAAAAAGGTTATACCATTCCATTTTGTCTTGCGGGCGACATAGCTCAATCATTTGATTTAAAAATCTGCTTTCATTTGAACGGAGCAGAGCTTCCAAAATCTCGGAATTTGCTTTAATAAATGTGGAAATATCAAGTAAAACAGGAAGCATATGGCTTTGTTCTTTATAATATTTATTTCTGATTTCAATTAAATCATCCATTATTTCATTTTCAGTTTGTTCAAAAAGGTCATGTAAATCCTGGTAATGCAGATAAAATGTTCCCCGATTGATGTCTGCCATTTCAGTTAATTCCCTTACAGTGATATCTTTTAGCTTTTTTTCCTTCAATAGCTGGATTAGGGAGTTACGGATAAGCGATTTTGTCTTACGTATACGGCGATCCTTTTCTAATTTACTCATTGTATTTTCCTACTTTCAAATCACATTGGAACGGACCCCTGTGAATGATTCTGCGAAAATAATCAACATATAGGGTGATATGTGTACAGTAATAAACACCTGGTAATTAATTAACTATTGTTTTAATTGTTGCTAGTTTATTATAATATTAGAAAATTAGAAAAGCAATATACATTTAAATGCCATAAATAAATTCGTTTTGCCAGAAATATTAGTCAGAAGAATGGAACATAACCAACATTATCTCCCTTATAATTTAAAATTGAGGCTGATTTTGAAAATTGTTTAAACAATATCATACTGGCAGGAATTTTCGGAATTTATGATGAATATTGTATAAAGTTAAAATTAAAAAAATTAATATAATAAAAGAAAGGAGTTGATTTTTTGCTGGAGATAAAAGATGATTCAGATCGTTCCCTGGTTAATAGTTTGCAGAAATGGGCCGAGACTGAAGTAGTAAGCAAAAGGTTGGAGTACCAGGAAGATTATTATGAACTGATTTATCCGGCTATGCAAAAGTTGATGGTTGATATTGAGATGCAAAAAATATTATGGCCGGAAGATAAGGGAGGAGCGGAATACAATACTTCTGAACTGGCTGTTACTCTGGCGCATGCTTTAGAACAAGTGGGGTGGGCAGATGTAGGAATCGCGTTCGTGAGTTCTGCCACATATGCTCTTTGCAGCACATTTGCCTTAGAAAAAAATATTAGAGAAAAGTTGGTTGAAAAATTTGCTCCTCTTTTTTGTGACACGGAAGAGCCTGTGGTTGGCTCTCTTATTTTACCTGAGTACGGAGGCCGTGATAGCGACTCCGGGGCGTTATTTGGCGGTAAATACTTGCAAGCAAGGGCTCGCAAAGAGGGGAAAAATTGGTTAATAGATGGTGAAAATATGCGTCCACTGAACTCGGGAGTGGATGCTTCTCTTTACGGAGTTTTTTGTAACCTGGAAGGTGAGGATAGCCCAGGTTTTTTTATTGTTCCGGCAGATTCCCCTGGTATTAAAAAAGGAGATCTTTCAATCAAAACCGGCCTTGGGGCCAGCCGTAATTGTTCCCTGCAAATGGAGAAGGTAAAAGTTGCGGATGACAATTTGGTCTTCAAGGGTAGATCTCCATACTTGCAAATGATGAGTTGGCTTTATTTAGGAGCCAGTGCCACTGCCACAGGAGCTCACGTTGCTGCTTATGAAATCGTAAAAGATTGGGGCGATAGCCGGGTGATCAAGGGAAAGGGTCAGGTTTTTAAAAATAACC
>PWHJ01000231.1 GCA_003554865.1 Bacteroidota bacterium
ATTGCGGAGAAGAGATGCTCGAAGGATGGACTTTCAACCTATGGAACACAACCGATGGATTACCAGACACGGTAATAGCTACCGGTGTGACCGGCGAATGTGGATGTTACACTTTCGAAGATTTGACACCTGGATTGTACGCCATTCAGGAGATCGAACAAGAATGTTGGTTCCCCACTACTGATCTGATACAGTTCGTAGAGGTGACCGCAGGTGAGAACTTCGAAGTTTGGTTCGGTAACGTAGAAGGTGGATCCATTGAGGGATACAAATACTGTGATGCCAACATGAACCAGGAGTTCGATGACGATGAGTGTGGTCTAGAAGGCTGGGAGATACGCTTGTATAAGATAGAAGAGACGGAAGAAACACCTCTAATAGGACCAGAATATATGTACACCTTCACGGATGAATATGGATACTATAACTTCACCTGCTTAGAACCAGGGATGTACAGGATAGAAGAAGTTATGCAGGACGGATGGCACAACAGCACAGCATGGTATTACGAGATAGAAGTAGGACCAGGAGAAAACCTAGAGATAGACTTCGGAAACTATCGGTATGGTGACATATTCGGATTGAAGTTCTGTGACTTCAACATGAATGGTGAATTCGATGAGTGTTTAGACTGGCCGCTGTACGGTTGGGAGATCGAACTATGGTCTGCTGATGAGTATGGGAATCCAATAGAGTTGATAGATACAACATACACAGATAGCTGGGGTATGTACAGGTTCGAAGACCTTGCACCTGGTCACTATGTTGTTGCCGAAGTCCTAAAGGAATGTGGCTGGATAAACACCACAGACATGGAAGTCCATGTCCAATTAGGTTGTGTCGAAGAGGTCGAGGTGAACTTTGGTAACTACAGACCGAGCGACATCTCGGTAAAAGCCTACGACTATGAGATGGGCGAACCTGTAGCTGGACTAGTATTATCCCTCTGGGAAGCCGATGAATACGGCACACCGATAGGAGAGGAACCCATAGCTGAAGGAATAACAGGTCCTCACGGCTACTACATATTCCCGACCTATGATCCAGGATACTACGTCATCGAAACCGAAGACGGAAGAACCGAGTTCGTAATACTGAGATGCTGTACGGCATATGTCGTGTTTGAATACTATGATGACTACTGTCCTCCGACTGAAAATCATGGAATGAAGGCAACATACGCAAAATTCGAGGGAATATGTATAGAACTTGAGAAAAATCAAACCCTTTCCTTTTTTCTTATTATCACTATCTAAAAGATACCTGGATGATATATAATGTGACTATGAATAATAACATTGATTTATATACTAGCGAAGGTTTAGCAGTCCTTTAGGGTGATATAAGATCAAAAATCTGATAGCGCTGCTAATCGCAAGCCTACTTGTGATTGGCAGTATTGCGTTTGGAGTGACGGTCTTGATAAGTGCCACTCATGAATCCGACCCGGCTGGAGGGATCAGGGTGACGAAGTTCAATGACCTGAATATGAATGAATGGTGGGACAGACATGACGGAGAAGAAGCATTGGAAGGCTGGACCATCAAATTGTACGAAAAAGAAGACGAAGAGTGGGTCTATTTTGATGAAAAGGTTACGGACAAATACGGTGAGGTCTACTGGCATGACCTAACACCCGGTGAATACTTGTTAGAAGAAGTCATGCAGGAACACTGGATGAGTACCACCGGTGAAACCAAGGTTATCCAAGTCATCGCTGACCAGTATGTATGCCATAATTTCGGTAACATACAGACCGGATCAATATGTACATACAAATTCCACGATGCAGATATGGACGGAGAATGGGACAGTGAAGAAGATCCAGTTTACGGATGGGAATTCGAACTCTGGAGAGACGGGGATATATGGGCAACAAATGAAACCGATGAAGACGGAAGAGTTTGTTTCGATAACGTACCCATCGGAAATTACACAGTTAGAGAAGTCATGCAGGACGGATGGAAGAACACAACAGCTATGGAATTTGATGGTGTTGTAGAACACTGTACTGTAACAGAAGTTGGACCATTCGGCAATGTACAATACGGCAGCATAAGAGTATGTAAGTTCTACGATGAGAACATGGACGGTGAATGGGATAGTGAAGAATATGGTATAGCAGATTGGGAGATATTAGTTTACGATGAGACTGGAACTGAACAGCTATACAGAGGATTCACAGAATGTGATGGATGCATTGTCTTCGAAGACATACTACCTGGAACCTATGTTGTGACCGAGGTCATACCTCATGGATGGTTTAACACGACTGCAGACGAGTTCACTATCGAGGTACTTCCAGGGGAAGAAACTGAAGTCCATTTCGGGAATTTAGAGTATGGTAAAATTGTCGTCACGAAATTCCACGATCTGAACATGGACGGACAATGGCAGGATGGTGAACCTCTCCTAGATGGTTTCTATTTCACTATAGGTGAAGACCTCTCGGGTTACAGTGGTGATATGATGGAGGGACGTGTCCTATTTGATGATTTGATACCAGGAAACTACACGGTTGTAGAACATCTACCAGAAGGTTGGTTCAACACAACACCACTTGAAGTGAATGTTACAGTTCAACCCGGAGGAACTTACAATATCTTATTCGGTAACGTACAATATGGAAATATCACAGTCTGTAAGTTCTACGATTGGAACATGGACGGAAGTTACGACGAGGGAGAAGAGATGCTCGAAGGATGGGAGTTCAACCTATGGAACACAACCGATGATGGAGAACCAGATGAAATAATTGATAGTGGTGTTACCGGCGAATGTGGATGTTATACCTTCGTGGACTTGTTACCTGGGTTATATGCAGTCCAGGAAATAGAACAGGATGGCTGGTACAATACAACTGATCTGATACAGTACATCGAAGTTATATCTGGTGATACTGTTGAAGTTTGGTTCGGTAATGTAGCTTTTGGTGATCTGAGGGTCTATAAGTACTATGACGAGAATCACAACGGTAGTTGGGACGAGGGTGAAGAACTCTTACCCGGATGGACTTTCAATCTATGGAACACCACCGACGGATATCCAGATGAAATGATCGAAAGTAACGTAACTGGTGAAGACGGATACACTATGTTCTGGCAGCTTGAA
>PWHJ01000082.1 GCA_003554865.1 Bacteroidota bacterium
ATAATAAATCATATATCACATTCTAAAAGAAGGGTGGCCCCAAGAGGTAAATGCAAATAAAACAGGCCCTTTTTATTCTCCAATCTTTAATAAAGTTCCGGGCTCAACACGCTCTTTTAGCTCCATATTGTTGAGAAAGGCAAACTCCTCCATTTTCTCCTCCGGAACATCGAATGAGCGAAAAGCATCGGCAAGGGTGGCTTCTTTTTGAACCTCTTTTATACTTATCCTGGTGGGCTCAACATTGATCTTTGACTCATCTGTAAGCTTGTCAAAACTTATCATCGAAGATTCGAACAAACTTGAGTATTTATTGTAATCCCGCTCATCTGAAACACCCACGAAACCATAGTAAGTGTCGTCATAATCAATGAAATAAGACAAAATTCGAAGGGTTTGGGTTTCCCCGCCCGACTGTTCCAGTGTTTGGGTTGCCTGAACGGCTATAGCAGGCATCCCGTTAACGGTTGTCTCTCTTTTTTGTGTAACATCAACTTCAAGATTGCTCATGGTGTTGTCAACGGCCTTACTGAGTGTCTCCTCGCGTGCAATTGCAAAAATCATTAGCGCATCCCTTTCCCCGGGTGCCATAGTAACCTGAAGGGCGGAATTTTCAAGCTCCCATCCGGAAGGGTAAGCAAACCGGAATTCAAAGTTTGGATGATAAAACACATTGTCTTCAACATAACCCTGCCTGGGATCTTCACCGTACACCATTCCATCGAGCATCTGAAGGTAACCTTCCCTGTTCACCTCCCAGGAGGAAAAATCAAGGCTGTCCTGCCATTTTTCAGCTTCACGGATCACAGAGTTATAACGGTCGCCGGGGTCGGGGTGAGTGGAAAGGAAAGTTGGAATTCCACCCTGCTCGGAATCAAGTCTCATTTTTTTCAGAACCTCAAAAAAATCAGCCTTCTTGCGTGCATCGTAACCCAGCTTTGAAGAATATTCAACCCCAAGCCGGTCGGCCTCCCTCTCGTCCTCACGACTGAAGCTCAAAAAGAGCAGCTGCATTCCAACCATTGCATACTGGCCATACTTGCGGAATTCCTCTGATACGATAATACCGCCTATCAGAAGCAACTGACCGAGCTGCTGCTTGGTATACCTGCTTGCGCTGTGACGTGCTGTAATGTGACCCAGCTCGTGACCAAGTACACCCATCATTTCGGCCTCGTTGTTAAACTGCGCCAGAATCCCGCGGGTGAAATATATGTATCCTCCCGGAACGGCAAATGCATTGATAACAGGGGTATCCAGTATCCTGAAGTGGTATTCAAGCTCCGGCCTGTGGGACACCTTTCCCATTTCCCTTCCTTTTTCCTCGATAAGCTCCATCAGAGGCTCATTTTCATACAACCCGAAGGAGGCTATAACCTGGGGGTCATATTCGCTGCCGAGTCTGATCTCCTGGCTCTCGGACATAAACATCAGCTGCCTTCTGCCTGTTACCGGATTTATAGCGCATGTAGGAAGGATCACAATAACGGCTAACAGAAATACAAAAAGAAGGCTTATCCGCCTGGTTTTTACAATCCTTCTGGTAAATGAAAGAGCCATAATTATATTTTTAACATTTTTTTTACAAAAATAGCTCAATTATGGATTACTTTCAAATGCTGAAATTAATTTCAAATCTTTTTATAAAAGAAGTCGCGACCTTAAAGACTCTGCAGCCGACGGCCTGCTGTGCTTTTTTTCAAGAAATTCAAACAAAGAAACATTTGCAAGAAGCAGCAGCAATGCATAAACTGCATCCTCGATCGGGATGGTAAGAACCCTGATGGAAAGGTTTTGTGTATCGTCATACCAAACTACCTGTTCTTCAAGGAATGTTCCGGTTAATATTCCGTTCACAAGAAGGAAGGGGGCGAGTATGATCAGAAACATAAAATAAAACCTGCCCATGTAGTGACTCCTGAAAACATACTGGTGCAGAAGTATAAAAACTGAAGTTAATATAAATGTAACCGATGTGTATATTTTTTCCAGGTTAAATATGGCAACCACAAGAAAAAGTATTATTAAAACAGGTGAAATTACCGGTACCGCCGGCGCGAAATAATCCTTTCTGACCAGATACTTCAAAGCGTCATAGGTAAAAAGGCAGGCGTAGGGAATGCAAAAGAAAAACAACCACTCTTCAAGAGGGAGGTTGCCAAGCCTGATACCTGTAAGGTAGCGCTCTTCAAATCCCCATACACCCAAATGAGTGTAAAGCATATCCCACAATATGAATATTAATGCAGGTACAACAAGCGCGGGGATAAAACTTTTCCACTTTCCTATAAAATGGAGCCTTTTTTTCTCGAAACTGGCAATAAGGGGGATTAAAATGCTGAAAAGATTGACTAACAAATAGGTGTACATGGGAATTTGGTTTTAAATTTATCAATTGTGTTACTGATAATTTCGGGGATCACCCGCCTGTTTTACCCGAAAATTCCTCCCTGTAATATTTGAAGGGAGCCACAAGGAATCCGTAATTATGCTGCAACCGGGGCTTGTGGTGATCCATATGGGCGCGGACCGTTGCTTTGAGATAATTCCCCCTGGCCTCCCCGAACAACCTCAACCTCTTGTGAACGAGCACATCATGAAAAAGGAAATAAAGCATGCCGTACAAGAAAATACCTGCGCCGATATATAACCTGTAATCCACTCCACCACGTGTACCGTAATATATGAGCAAAATACTGGGGACAGCAAAAATGAGGGCAAAAAGGTCGTTCCACTCAATTTTGCGCCCGTCCCTTATGTGATGGTCTCTGTGAAGTATCCACAGTGACCCGTGCATAATATATTTGTGAGTAAACCATGCTACCAGCTCCATGAACATACATGAGGCAAGTATTATCAAAACGGCAAAATACCAGTTCATAAAGGGGATTTTATTAATTATTTCATCTCATTGAAACGAAAGATGTGATTAATATCCAGTATTTATGGGCATTGGGTATGCGAACCCTTCCATTCATTATTACTTCAACCGGGGAGTTTCTGATCTTTTTTAAAAGGGCGGCAAAATAACGGTAGGGCAGATAAACTGCTCTCCTGGAAGATGAAGGCAAAAGCATTATACCTTCATA
>PWHJ01000087.1 GCA_003554865.1 Bacteroidota bacterium
AATAGGAGAAAAACAATAAAAAACTTGAGGGAAAACAATGAAAAAATACAAACTCTTGATAATACCGATATTACTAATACTGATAACAACAACTGCACTAGCAATGAGAAGAGGAAGAATAATAGATGGAACAGAAAGAGAACTATGGATAGATGACTACTCAACACTTCCAACAGACCCGGAAATAGGTTTCGAAAGCATCATACTACAAGTTGACTTCAGACACACAGGAACCGCGACCTACAGAAACATTACATTCAAAGCAGGAGAAGTACCACAACTAGAAGCAGTTAGAGACGAATTCCACGTAACCAGGATGAATCCAGACGACAAATTCACCACCAGCTACAAATTCAACGTAAAAGAAGATACAACACCAGGAATATACACCGTACCAATCCACGTAGAATACGAAGATATAGGGTCAGACGAAGACAACAAAACAGCAAAAATCACGAGAGCCGCAAGAATAAGAGTATCAGATGAAACAAGAATAGAAATAATAGGAATAGAGCAAAAAGAACCATTAGTACCAGGAGAAGAATTTGAAACAATGGTTGAAGTTAAAAACATAGGAAATATGCCTTCAAATTTACTTAGGGTATCATTAGACACAAAAGAACGGGAAAGAACAGCTGCAACAGAACAAGGATTAATTGAAGGAGATTACGAATCAGATTCAAGCGGAGCAATATACTGGAGAAGACAACATAAAACAATAGATTACCTAGAACCAGGAGAAACTGAAAAAGTAATTTTACAGGGAAAAGTCAGTATATCAGCGGAAAATAAATTATATCCAGCAGTAGCAACCGTAAGAGAAGGAGAAAAAGAATTTAAAAACAAATTTGCCCTATCAATAGAAGGTAAACCAGAATTGATACAAGCGGGAATCTCAACAACTGGAGATGATCCAAGAACGGGAGAAAGAACGGCAATATCAATACAATTAGAAAATATAGGAAGAGGAGAAGCAAAAGCAACAAAACTAGAGATAAAAGAAGGAGACTACGAAGGAGTGAGAACAGCTCACATTGGAACAATAGATGACGACGGTGGAATGGGAACAGCAATAATGGATCTAACATTCAAAGAACCAGGTAAACACGAATTAATTTATGAAGTAACCTATCAAGACATAACAGGAGAAGAATACACGGAAACATTTACCGGAGAGATATACATAGATCCAGAAGTAGAAGATTACACAATTTACATAGTAGCAGCCATAATTCTAGTAGCAGCAATTTACTTAATCCATAGAAAGATAAAGAAAAGCAAAGAAGATCAAGAAATAGATATATAACAATACAAAAATCTTCTTTAAAATAATAAAATAATTTCAATTGAATAAAGCAGGGGAACAAATGTATAAAATAGCTATTAAAAACATTTTTCAAAATAAAACAAGATCAGCACTAGCAATAATAGGTCTATCAATAGCTATAATAGGATTGATTTCACTAGTTTCAATAAGTGCAGGAATAACACAAAGTATAGAAGAAAGTTTTGAGGATATGACAGGAGTAGTAGTTACCGAAGAGGATACTTTTGAAATGGACTCTCGTTTAGATATGGAAATGAAGAATGAAATAGAAGCAATACCCGGAGTAACAGTAGCTTCCCCTGTAATAGAAGGAATGATAACAACAGTAGATGGAGAAGAACCTGAACCAATAATGGGGCCAATGCTAAGAGGATTTATTTATGGAATAGATCCAAATTTAGAGATGGAGAGAGCAGGAGGAGCACCATTTAAAGACAACTTAAAAAGAGGAACCTATTTAGATAGCAGCACTGGAAACAATATTTTAATTTCACAAACAGTAGCAGATGAATACGATAAAACAACAGGAAGCAGAATAGAAATAGACAGAGAAACATTCACCGTAGTAGGAATATTCGAAACAGGAGCAACATTTCTAGACATGATGTATGTAATTCCAATTGAAACAGCAAGAGACATGACAAATATAGATGAAGATGAAACAATGGCATTTCATGTAGGAGTAGATGATCCGGGAATAACCAATGAAGTAGCCGAAAGAATAGAATTTAGAATAGAAAACGTGGAAGCGAGATCAATGACAGAATATGAAGAAGAAATAGGAGAGATAACAGCTCAGATACAATCCTTCTTTGTAGTCATCTCATTTATAGCGGTGATAGTCGGAGCAATAGGAATACTCAACACGATGTTAATGAGTGTAATGGAAAGAACGAGGGAATTTGGAGTACTCAAAGCAATGGGATGGACAAAAAAAGATATAATGAAACTAATAACAACAGAATCATTATTTTTAGGAATAATAGGGGGAATTGTAGGAACTTTATTGGGAATAATAGCAACACTAGGACTTGAGAGAACAGCTCTTCCATTCCCAGTAGTAATAACTCCTCAATTAATAATCATAGCGATATCATTATCATTGATACTTGGATTACTGGGAGGAGCATACCCAGCATGGAAAGCAGCTAAACTCGACCCAGTTGACGCGATAAGAACAGAGTGATAAAATGTTAGAAGGAAAAAATCTACACAAATACTATAGAATGGGAGAAACCATTGTAAAAGCCCTAAGAGGAACAAACATAAAAATAGAAGAAGGAGACTTCACATTCATCGTAGGACCAAGCGGATCCGGAAAAACAACTTTATTGGACATACTTGGAGCTCTATCAAGACCAACAAAAGGAAAAGTACTCTACAAAGGAAGAGAACTTAACAAATTCAGCGACTACCAACTATCAATGTTTAGAAGAAAAAAAACAGGATTCGTATTTCAAACATACAATCTAAACAAAAGTTTAACAGCATTAGAAAACGTTTTAGTTCCACTACAACCAATGGGAATAACCAAAAAAGATAAAATTAAAGCAAAAAAACTACTTGAAGAAACAGGTTTAGGGAAAAGAATAAATCATAGACCAACACAACTATCAGGAGGAGAAATACAAAGAGTAACAGTAGCAAGAGCCCTTATAAACGATCCAGACATAGTCCTAGCTGATGAACCAACTGGAGAACTAGACACAAAAACAGGAGATAAAGTAATGGAATACATGAGAAAAAT
>PWHJ01000126.1 GCA_003554865.1 Bacteroidota bacterium
GTAAATATGAAGGTAGTTTTATGCTTAACAGAGAAAATATATATTTGAGTCTTAATGGTGAAGGTTTTTATAATTATCAAATAGGATCAGGTTATTTTTCGCCACGGTACGGGCAAAGGATAACAAATCAGAAGTTATCAATGATTTTGTACTCATGAAATGTCAATAATGCAGTTAACACCATACTATAATTGATTTTGTAAAATATGGTACCGCTCGCTTTTGCGTAGGTTGTTACAGCTTAATTAAAAGGGGATTAAAAATGGCGTTTAGCACAAAAAAATTGAAGATTGACAGTGATCTGTTTTCCAGGTATGACCATGTTGAAACAATTAAAGCAAAGAGGAATATTTATCTAATTCATGCAAACGGCTGTAAATATGTTTTGAAAGCTAAGCGAGAAAGTTTAAATTATGCCATAGAATCTCTTACACATCATTATTTAATAAAAAACGAAATAGCTGTGTATAAAATGCTTGAAAAGACAGTGTTTGAATATTTTAATTATCCAGAGTTAATTGATACAGATGGCAAAAGCTTTATAGGCCTTAGATATATAAACTCGTTAAGAAAAGGTTTTGATAGAAAAATCACCTATCAGAAAGATTTTATAGAAGCATTAGTTGAGTTTCATAGTATCTCATTGAAGTACAACATCAAGGGAGAAGAAACAATAAAACCAAACCTACTTGATAATTTTTATTATCACACTAACAGAGGTATGGTGAAAATTCTTTTATCAAGAATAAACAAGCTTGGAGTAATAAACACAGTTAAGGCTTTTCTATTATATATGCAATGTCAGCTGAATCAAAAAGCCTTAGATCAACCTTTATTACAGCATAATGATTTAGCTAACAGCGGCAATTTAATTACCAGTAAGGATGGGGTGATCTACTTTATAGATTTTGCTTCAGCAAGCGATGAAAAGAAATGGGTCTTAAATGATATCTTAGATTTAGCTTTTAATAAAAAAACCTTGGAAGTTGATTCAGGTTTGTTTGAAAATTATCTGTACGCTTTAAAGAATAAGATTGATATAAGCAAGCTGAACCTTAAAACACAAGTAAGGTTTATATTATTAAAACGTTCTCTGCTTAGATTAAAGAAGAAAAAAGTTGGTAATCTTTATAAGGTGTTTTTGATAAATACACTTCTTGATAAGCATGCCTTTGAAAGCTGGTTTGAAAAGAATTTCAAAATCCCGGAAAATGAATAATTAAGGAGCTCCAATGAATACAAAAACAGTTTGCGTAATAGGCCTCGGCTATATCGGTTTACCCACAGCCAGTTTGCTTGCTAACAACGGCTTTACAGTAACCGGTGTGGACAGCAAGGAAAACCTGGTCAAAATAGTAAACGACGGGGGAGTACACATCGAAGAACCGGGGTTAAAAGCCCTGGTTAATGCTGCTGTTCATTCAGGGTTTTTAAAGGCGAGTACTGAAGTGCAGGCTGCAGATGTCTTTTTTATTGCAGTACCTACACCCGTTAAATTAGAAAACGGTGAAAAAAAGGTGGACTTAAGCTTTATTGAAGAAGCTGCTTTTAGTATCGTCCCCTTTTTGGCAAAAGAAAACCTGGTAATACTAGAATCAACCAGCCCGCCGGGGACTACAAGGGATGTGGTGGCTCCGGTCCTCGAGCAAAGCGGCCTTAAGGCGGGAGTTGATTTCTACCTGGCCCACTGCCCGGAAAGAGTACTTCCGGGTAATACTCTGCGGGAGTTAATTCAGAACAACCGCATCATCGGAGGAATCAACCAGGTTTCAGGTGAAATGGCAGGTGAACTGTACCAGCAGTTTGTAGAGGGCAAAATCTCTGTTACAGATGCTACCACGGCTGAGATGGTTAAACTGATCGAAAACACCTACCGGGATGTTAATATAGCGCTGGCCAATGAAATAGCTGGCGTATGTGAGAAAGCAGGAGTTAATGCCTGGGAAGCAGTTGATCTGGCAAACCTTCACCCCAGGGTTAATTTGCATAAGCCCGGGCCGGGGGTAGGCGGCCACTGTATTTCTGTAGACCCCTGGTTTCTGATCAGCGCTTTCAAAGAAGAAACAGAACTTATTAGCCTTGGTAGATCGGTTAATGACCGGCAACCGGAAAGTGTGGTTAAAGCTTTAAAAAAATACCTGCAGGGAATTGATAACCCGGTAGTAACTATATTAGGTGTGGCCTACAAGGGGAATATTGATGATACGAGAGAAAGCCCTGCCTTGAAAGTGATCGAGCTTCTGGAAAAAGAACAAATCAGCTTCAAAATCTATGACCCCCACGTTACCAACTTTAACCATGAAACAAAAAGCCTAAAAGAAGCATTCAAAGGCGCTGATTGTGCTGTGGTTTTAACCGACCACGATGAATTTAAGTTTATTTACCCCAGGGAACTGGCAGGATTAATGCGCACCCCGCAGGTTTATGATACCCGTAACTGTTTGGACCGTAGGCTTTGGGAAAAAAACGGGTTTAATTATTATCTTTTAGGTGCGGGGAACGTGGTGGAAAGATGAAAAAAATACTGGTAGTATTCGGAACCAGGCCGGAAGCAATCAAAATGGCGCCGCTGGTAAAAAAGATCAAAAATGAACCTGCCCTTGAAACCAGGGTTTGTGTTACCGCCCAGCACCGGGAAATGTTAGACATGGTTCTTAATCTATTCCAGGTCAAAGCTGATTATGATCTGGACCTGATGAGCGCCGGGCAGAGTTTGACCGATATTACCACCCGCGTTTTGAATGATATGAAAGATATTCTAACCACTGAAAAACCGGACCTGGTGCTGGTGCACGGAGATACCACTACTACCATGGCTGCCAGCATGGCTTCCTTTTACGAGCAGGTACCTGTAGGGCACGTGGAGGCAGGGCTTAGAAGCGGTAATATTTATTCACCCTACCCGGAAGAAATGAACCGCAGGATTACCGGTAATATTGCAGTACTGCACTTTTCCCCGACGGAGGGCAATAAGAATAATCTTTTAGGGAGCGGAGTACCTGCTGAGCAGATCTATTTAACCGGTAACACGGTTATTGATGCTTTGCATATGGTGGTAGACGATAAA
>PWHJ01000097.1 GCA_003554865.1 Bacteroidota bacterium
CATAAAAAACAAGAAAAATTTGTGCTATGGCGCTGGAATTTTCCACTTTTGTCGGGGTCGGTGTCGGTATCGGAATCGGTATCGAAAATACCGGGCAGCTTTTTATTCCAATTTGCAATCAAGATGATCTTAATGCTTATCGCTACAAACCCTTTGGCAATGCTTTTCTTATCTGCGGAGATCTGCGCAATCAGCGGATAAGATTCTTTGCCTTTGATGTTATAAGTTGCATGAAGAAGAAAGATTTTAGCCGCTGATCTCGCCCCAGTGAAATAAAAGAGATTTCACGGGGTAAACTGATTTACGCTGATTAAAATCATTTTGATAGCAATCTAGAATTACATGACTTTGCCTACCGGATTTGATTCAGACTTCGACCCTCTCTGAGCTGTAGACTCTCCGAGCCGGAAGCCGATACCGATACCGACCCCGACACCGATTATCAATGCAAGCACTGACACTTAAGTGGCCAGGGACAACTTTTCGCTTGGGTTACGGGGATAGCCCGCATTCGATATCAACCGCCCATGTACCAGGCCCATATAATTTCTCCGGCCAGGATATATATCACTGCTCCCAGGGCCAGAAAGGGGCCGAAGGGAATGGGGGTCTGCATGCCCCCGCCCGGATTTTTCTTCATGTATATAAGAGAGGCGGCCAGTCCTGAAAGTGCTGCGGCAAAGATCTGAATAGGCAGTCCCTGCCAGCCCACCAGGGCCCCCAGCATGAGCATGAGTTTAATGTCCCCGGTACCCAGGCCTTCGACTTTTTTAAGTACCCTGTACGCCCATTGCAGGCTCCAGAACAGTCCCGCCCCCAGAAGCGCCCCCAGCAGGGCGTCCAGCCAGAAGACAGGCAGGATAAAGGATGCGCCAAAGGCCAGCAGGGCCCCGGGCAGGGTAATGATATCCGGCAGAATATATATTTTGAGGTCAATAAAAGAAGCCACAATGAGCAGGCCGAAAAAAAACATGTAAACCAGCCACTCCAGGCCGAAGCCGAATTTGAGCGCCAGGAAAAGGGCCAGTATTCCGGACAGGCTTTCCACGACAGGGTAGACGGGACTTATGCCCTGTGTGCATGACCTGCATCTGCCCCGCAGAAGCACGTAGCTGATCACGGGAATGTTTTCCCACCAGGAAAGGATGTGCCCGCAGCCAGGACAGTGAGATCCCGGCAGGACTATGGACTGGCCGGTAATATAACGGTGGATGCAGACATTGTAAAAACTGCCCAGGCAAAGCCCGACTATCAGGGCCAGGACAGGAAAAAAAAGCTCAAATTCCATGCAGCAGTCCGGGTGGTTTTGCAGGTTTAATAAAAAACTGGCGTAACTGTTCAGCACGCCTTGAGTTTACTCTTGTTCTGGCCATCGGTGTCGGGGTCGGTATCGGTATCGGTATCGGCTTCCGGCTCGGAGAGGGTCGATAGAAAACCGAAAACCAGAGTTGCGTGGCGTGTTCCCCAACCGCTTCGATACCGATCCCGATTCCGATACCGACCCCGACAAAACCATTATCATGGTTAATAGTTACAAAAACTCTTGCATAGCCCTATAGACATACACAAGTCAATACATCTTCTGGAGGTGAAAATGCTTGAAAATCGCGTGGTTGAAACTCAAAGACAGTTTTTTCTTGAATTTTGTTATCAATATAGATATAATATTATTTTTTAAATTTTAATCCCTGACTCTAACGCGGGCCATGCCCGCAACCCAAGCGAAGTTACCCCTGGCCATTTAACTTACTATGCTTACGCTTATCATCGGGGTCGGGATCGGTATCGGGATCGGGGTCGAAGTCTGAATCAAATCCGGTAGGCAAAGTCATGTAAAAAGCTGCCCGGTATTTTCGATACCGATTCCGATACCGATCCCGACCCCGACAAAAGTGGAATTCTAGTGCCATAGCACAAATTTTTCTTGTTGTTGATGACCCCAGTGAAATGAAAGAAATTTCACGGGGCAGGCAAGGATTCAGGAGTATGTCTCACTAACACAATTATAAGCCCTTACCCAACAGCTAAACAAGGACTGATTATATGTCGGATACTTCTCTGGAAACCCAAGTCCTGATTATAGGTTCCGGTATAGCCGGTTGCACTTCGGCCCTTCATCTGGCACGCAAAGGGCGGAAAGTCCTGCTGGTATGCTCCGGCTCATCCATGGATGACGGCAACTCTGCTCTGGCCCAGGGAGGGATAGTCTACAAGGCTCCCGAAGACACACCTGATCTCATGGAAAAAGACATCCTTACGGCTGGATGGAATTATAACCATCTCCAGGCGGTTCGCTACCTCTGCCTGAAAGGCCCGGAAGTGGTCCAAAAAATCCTTATCGATGACCTTAAGGTGCCCTTTGACAGCCTGGGTGGTTCTTTTCATCTCACCCGGGAGGGAGGACACAGCCTGGCCAGGGTCCTGCACTGCGCCGACTATACCGGCCGGGCCATAATGGACGCCTATGTCGAGGCTGTCAAAAAGGAGCCCAACATACAGGTACTAACCGGGCATACTGCCATTGACCTGCTCACAACCCACCATCACTGCACCCGGAAAGAAATAAGGTACCATTTAAACAACCGCTGCATGGGAGCTTATGTCCTGGATCAGGCCAAGGGCAATGTTCTCAAGGTCCTGGCGGACTACACTGTTCTGGCCTCAGGGGGCATGGGCCAGATTTATCTCAATACCACCAACTGCAGGCTCTCCCTGGGTTCTGCCATTTCCATGGGACACAGGGCCGGAGCCAGAATGATGAACCTGGAGTTCATTCAGTTCCACCCCACTGCTCTTTTTCATCGCGGCCCGCGCAAATTTCTCATTACAGAAGCCCTGCGCGGAGAGGGTGCGGTCCTGGTCAACGCCCGCGGAGAACCCTTTATGCACAAGTATGACTCCAGAAAGGACCTGGCTCCCAGGGATATCGTCACCAGGGCCATTGTGGATGAAATGCTCGCCACTCACGAGGATATGGTCTTCCTGGATGCTGCAACGCACATCCAGAACCCGGGCAAAAGATTTCCCACCATTCACAAAAAATGCCTGGAACTGGGCATAGACATAC
>PWHJ01000161.1 GCA_003554865.1 Bacteroidota bacterium
ACAAACATATACCACTGCACCTGGAAATAATATGTGTCCGGCAGTTCGTCCCCTTCCCACTCCCCACGCATAAACTCGTTGGTGGTTTTCAGTTCCAGGCCACAAAGCCCTTTTTCGGGGTGTTCAAATACCCCGTCCAGATTCCCCATAGCCCAGGTATAGCCCGGGTGCTGCAAGATGTGAGGCTCCTGTACGACCTCCACCTTATGCCCCTCTTCCCTTTCCAGCCATGCCTCAAACTTTTTTGCAAGAAAGCCCTCCAACTCTTTACCTACTTCCATTTGCAGATTATCGAGGTCGGATGCTTCCTCCTTTATGTCCGTAGTCTTTTCCATATACACGGACAAGGGGGAGGCCCAGGGGCTTATCCCCAGGATGGCGGGAATGTCGCTCCCGCCTATTCCCTTTTGCCTTTCCCGGAGCCATTCTTCCCGGGACAAATCCCTAATATCAGCTATTTTTTCGGCAGTAACAGCCATTTTCTTATCCCTCCGTTTCTATTTTTAGCTCCCCGTTGGTGACGGAACTAATGAAATACTGAAAATCGTCATCTTTTATTTCTTCAAGAAAAGCCTGCTGGTTTTCAGGAGATAGGCTTTCAAACCTGTCAATACAGATTAGCTTCATTTGTCCTGCTGTGGCCCGGGCAATATCCAGGGCCAGTTTTATCTGCCTGCTGGTGGAGAGGTTTCGTATAGGTAGCCCATCTATTGTTATGTTCATATTTTCGTCTACCCCAAGACCCTTCACGGGCATTTCTGCTCCTTGGAGCAACTTCATTGGTAGCTCCCGGGCCAGCTTTACATTATCGTCTAACTTTTTAGCCCTATCCTGCCTTTCCTTAAGCTGGCCTTGAAGGGAAACATACTTATCATAGAGAGGCACAAACCCCTTCATTCTTTCGGCCTCCTCTGCCTTCTCCTTCAAAGCCTCTGCGTCTTGTGCCCCCTTGGCCTCAAGGTATCTCCTGGCACTTTCAGCTTTGCTTTTCAAGGTTTCAAGCTCTTCTGCTTTCTTGGCTTCAAGGTTTTCTTTCTGAATCTCACCCTCATATCTTTTGTTACTTGCCACCTGCTTTGCCTGGCTATCCAGAACAGCTATCTGCTGTTCTTTGGCCTCAATCTTTTTTCTTAGCTCTTCAATCTCGCCTTTTAGCTTTTGTTTTTCCTTTTTAATTTCTTCCTGGGCCTCGCTTATATTCTCCGTAATTTCCTTGTCAACTTCTTGCAGTTGCAGGTGATACTTATTTTCTATCGCCTGCTTGTTGGTTTCATAATTATTGAGGTATTCCTGAGCCTTTTCCCGGTTGTTGTTAACCCTTTGGGCTTCCTGCACCTGCGTCCAAAGCTCTCCGATGTTTATATCTCTCCAATCATCCCCGTTATAATTGTCCGGCAGTTGTTCAAAGAGAGAGCCTATTTCTGCCTGAGTATCCTTGACCTCAGCATTAGCGACCGTCCTTTGGTCGTAGTAATGCTTTTCTGCAAGGTATCCAAGGACTTCTATGGGGTGTTGGTTGAGATTAACTTGGGGAACCTCCCCGAACCATTCTTGCAGGTTATTTTCGGTTATTTCCAGGGGTATCAAAGAAAGTAATATGCGGGTCTGCTCCTTATCATCCTTTTGCATAAAATCAATCGGATTAAATGCAAACCCGCCTTCCCCCACCAGGGCTTTCAGGCAGGTTTCAGGCTTTTTGACGGGCTTACCGTCTTGTGTTACCTTGACGGTTCCCTTGCTCCCGTCTTTAATCTTGCGGTCAATAGCCAGCCCGTCAATTTCTACAAATAGGGTTGCCTCCTGCTCTCCTGTCCTTACAAACTTGGCCCGTCTTTCAGCGTTATATATAGCCTTTTCGATGGACTCAAGCACAGAGGTCTTTCCTGTTTCGTTGTCCCCGGTTATTAAATTTACTTTTCCTGCCTGAACCTCTAACTCCTTAATGCCCAGGCAGTTCTTAATCTCTAATCGTGATATTTTCATAGGGTTTTCCCTCCTTTTAATAAACTACCGTCATGTTCTCGTATCTGCACTCAGGACAGATACAATATTTTTCGCCTGCATAGTTCTTTCTTATCGGGGGAGCCGTGCTTCCACACTCAGGGCAGGCTTCAGGCTCCCTGTGGTCAGATATGTTTTCGTTCATAAGCTCTATTTCCAAAGCCTTATCTCTTTTCACCTTCATCCCTCCTTCCCTTGATAATTTTCTGGCGGGGTGTTATAATAAAAATAACTGAAGCTAAAGAGTTTCTTTGTGACCGCCCCGCCAGGCGGTTATTTTTTATGCAGGAGCTACTTCTTGTTTCCATCTTTCTTTCTTATCGTATTCTTCTGCCGGGTAAAATACAACTACTCTTAACCCCGGCTTCTCCGATTCTGCCCGAGCCCAAGCAACCGAGCCGTCGCTTGCAATGACATGCCTTACCTCTCCGAATTGAGAAACAATGCTCTCTGCTTTTTCTCTGCACATATCCCTGTTATCTACTTGGTGGACGTGTACTGAAATGTCCACCACTATCCCACTTTCTTTTTCAAACCTATCCTTGATTTGATTCAACATCTCCCTCATCTTTATCGTCCCTCCTTCCCTCTAAGAGTAATTCACATATAGCTTTTAGCTGGTTGGGGTTGGGGGCAATACTTCCCTCAGTTCGTTCAAGCACCACCCCCTTATGGTTAACCCTTACCCGCAATCTCTTCACCCCCTATCTTCAATTTGTGATGTTCGTTCCCAAAAAAAATATCTTCTATAGTTCTGCCAAAGAAATCCGCAATTTTTTTCGCCTCATACAGGGTAAAAGCATGTTTTCCAGTTTCTTTGTGTGAATATGTGGAAAGCGTGACCCCAATTAGGTCAGCCAGTCTTTTTTGGTCAACCTGGTGCAGGGCCCTCAATGCCCTGAGTTTTGTTTGCGGTTTTTTCTCCATCTTTTCTCTCCCTCCTTCACAATGAAGTCTTGTAATCTCTTCAATCTGTATTTTCAGTATAATATATTCAAGTGTAATTTGTCAATAACAATTTGAAGATTTTTATAAATTATTTTTAATTC
>PWHJ01000038.1 GCA_003554865.1 Bacteroidota bacterium
CAAGGGGAGTTTTGCACTTTCCTGCTCTTTAGATGCACCTTCAACGCCTTCTGCAACAGGGGGTGCAGGGGCAGGTAGCGGGACTTGTCCCCTTTGCCTTTTTCCACATAGAGCTCGTCCAGGTCATGGCTTAAATCGCTCTGCTTGACCTGGCTCAACTCCTCCATCCGGATCCCGGTATAGTATAAAAACAGCAGCAGGCAAAGGTTGCGCACATAGCTGGCATTGCGGGGCACGGCCAAAAAGATGCGCTCCACTTCGTCCCAGGTGAAATGCTCGATCTCGGTCTGCTCCAGGTGGGGCTTTTTGATCTTTTGCGAGATATCGGCTGTCACATAGCCCTTTTTGACTGCAAAGCTGTAAAACGACCTCAGCCCCGAGATGACGTTGCAAATGGAAACCGGCTGGTAGCCTTTTTCGATACGTAGCTGTGATATAAAGGCGCGAAGGTGGCTGGTGTGGATTTCTTCGATCGTCTCCAGCCCCTGCTTTTCCATCTCCCGGACAAAAATGTTTACTTCGGAGCGCCGGTTGGTTATAGTGTTTCCGCTGGACAGCTTTTCATAGTGCAAATAGTCCAGGTATTCCTGTTTCAGTTCATTAAGATTCATGGTTTGATCCCTCCAGTTGAATAAGTTGGGCTTCCACCACCGGGGAAACCTGAAGCGTAATGACGGCCTCACGCAGGTGCTCGATGTCCGTATGCGTGTAGATCGTCGTGTTTTGCAGCTCGGCATGGCCCAAAAGCTTGCCCAGCACAAACAGGTCGGTATTCTTCCGGTAGAGGTGCGTGGCAAACGTATGCCGCAGCGTGTGGGGCGTCACTTCTTTATTAAGCCCTGCCTTTTGCGCCTTTTTGACGACCATGTCGTGAACATAATCGGTGGTGACAGGCTTTCCCTTTTTGTTGCAAAACAGGTAGCCGTTGGACAGCTCCGGGGCCTTATCCAGGTAGCATTGGAGCTGATCCTGCAGCTTGTGGTGCAAAGGCACTTTGCGGTAGCGGCTGCCCTTGCCTTTGATGATCCGGGCAAAACCATTTTCCAGGTCCAGCTGGCAGGTTTGGAGCTGGACCAGTTCGCTGACCCGCACACCGGTGTAATACAAAAACATCAGAACCGTTTTGTCCCGAAGCATGGAAGAAGAACCGTTTTCGGGAACCGCATCAAACAGTTTGTCCACTTCCTTTTTGTGCAAATACCGGGGCTTTTTCTGGGATTTGCGGGGCATGACCAGCTCTTCGGCCGGGTTAGCCGGCAGGTAATCATTGTTCTCCAGGAAGTTGCCAAAAGATTTCATGGTGGTGACGTGCCTTCGCACGGTGGCAGGCTGCAGCTTCCTTTCCTCGCTCAAATAGCGTACGTAGCTGCTTAAAACCGGATAGCTAAGCTCTTCCAGGGCCATTTCAGCCAGGCATTGCTCCTGCAAAAACGCTGTAAATCTATTTAAATCTTTCCGGTAGCCTTTTTGGGTTTCATCGGAACGGTTCCGCTCAACAACAAGATAGCTTAAAAACTCTTCAATTGCATCAATGAGCTGCACTTTTTACTTCCTCCTTTGGCTTGTTTATTATACATCATTCCTTGTTCTATCCAACCGCAGCAGCCGTATCGGGCGGAAATGTCCGTTTCATCAAGCCAAAACTTATTTCTGCCCGAATACAGCCGGCGGCTATTTATGCGAGAAACCCGGCTCTTATCTCACCTGGGTATAATCGGCTTCTTTTTTCCCTGGCTGAACGGTTTCCGGCCTTTTGCCAAAGCGGAACGGATACAAAGCGCAATTATGGATCGGGCATAATTCCACTTCCTTGTAGCTGTTGCCGCTGCAATCCAGGCACTTGAGCCGGATGGCCTTCATCGGGGTAACACGTTTCATGCTGATTCACCTCCTTGTGCGAAATTTTTTGGACGTTTTACTGCTAAAGGGAACAATGTCTCTTTCCCGTTACAGGTTGACGCTGTTGTACGCGTCAATGATGGTTTCTTTGGTGATACCGATATAGCGAAGCGTCGTCGCCGGGCTGGCGTGGTTGAAAATCTTCTGCAAAGTCTCCAGCGTGACGCCGCTTTTATAGCGGTGGTAGCCGAACGTCTTTCTAAGGCTGTGGGTGCCGTAGTTGCCCTTGATGCCCAACTCCCGAAGGGTCGTCTTGATGATCTTGTGGGCAGAACGGGTGGTCAAAGGGCCCGTGCCTTTACGGCTGGGGAACAGCCAATCCTCGCTGTCGAAACCAGGCAGGGATTGCAGGTAAAGCATGATGGCCTCCCGGGCCGCCTGGTTCAGCTCGAACTCTTTATACTTGCCGGTTTTCTGCTCTTTTATATTTACCGCAGCAGCCGGCTTGCCGGCACCGGGGTCCCAGACATCGGCGACCCGCAGGCTGAGCAAATCGCCAATGCGCAGACCGGTATTAATGCCCAAAACGAACATCAGGTAGTCCCTTTTGCTTTGCTTGCCCAGCAGGTACTGCTTGATCCGCTGGATCTCTTTGACGTTTTTAATCGGTTCCACTTCCCGGGGAAGCGGTTTGTGTGCCATTATGATCACCCTTTCCGGATGCTACCAAACCCGGCGCTAACCGGGGAAATGTAGCATTCAAAACTGGTTTTTTAATCTATAACCGGCGCATTGTGCCAATCATGCCCGAAAACACCGGGGCTCCCAGGCGTTTACCCAATGCTACCTTATGGACTTAGGTGGCATTAGAAACCTGTTAATACCGGCCAAGGAAAGGAAAAACGCCGGGGCTTGTTACCGACGTTTAGCTTGTTTTACTGCTGCTATAACTTTGTATTTTTATGCAACTGGCATTTAAGCTGGTTGAATACCTGGACTGCTTCCTGTAACGTTTGGCAATTAATAGCAAACTGGGGCATCTCAGCAACAAAAATGCTGTAACCTAAAAGCTGGCCCTGCAGGTCCTTGTCCGCTACCATAACCAGCCTGTAACCACCAGCTATAACTTCCCGGAAGTCTTGCTTTAGCTGCTCTGGCGGCACACCGGTGCCCGCGCAATATATGCAGCTCATTTTCTTCAC
>PWHJ01000057.1 GCA_003554865.1 Bacteroidota bacterium
TGCAATGTGAGCAAGGGAAATTCCCTTGGGACACTCTATTTCACATGCTCCTGTATTTGTGCAACTACCGAATCCAAGCTCATCGGCCTTGGCAATCATGTTCCTTGCCCTGCGTTTTGCCTCAGGTCGCCCCTGCGGCAAAAGTGCCAGTTGTGAAACCTTGGAAGCTATAAAAAGCTGGGCCGATCCATTTTTGCAGGCAGAGACACATGCCCCGCAACCAATGCATGATGCTGCATCGAAAGCTTCGTCGGCATTTTGCTTTGGAGCCGGAATCGAATTTGCTTCAGGAGCCGCCCCTGCATTGACCGAAATAAATCCCCCTGCTTCAAGTATTTTTTCAAAAGCCGAACGGTCTACAACAAGGTCCTTAATAACAGGAAAAGCCTTTGAGCGCCACGGTTCGATAACGATAGTGTCTCCGTCTTTGTAGCCGGACATCCGCAGCTCGCATGTTGCACTCATCGAATCCTGACCATGAGCCCTTCCGTTTATATAAAGTGAACAGCTGCCGCATATCCCCTCCCGGCAGTCGTGTTCAAAGGCAACAGGATCTTCGCCTTTTTTAATAAGGGTCATGTTAAGGTAGTCAAGCATCTCCAGAAAAGACATTTCCTGTGATGCCCCTTCCAGGTTATAGGTAACAAATGACCCCTTGCTTTTGGCATTTTTTTGACGCCATATTTTAAGTGTCAAATTCATATTTAATTGTATTTGATTTTAAATTAATAACTCTAGTAAGATCTTGTTTTGGGTTTTACATACTCGAATTCCAGAGGCTCTTTGTGAAGCTTGTGATCACTCTTTTCTCCAGTATATTCCCAGGTTGCAATGTAAGAATACTCCTCGTCAATTCGCTGAGCTTCACCGTTAGGAGTCTGGCTCTCTTCACGGAAATGCGCCCCGCATGACTCTTTCCTGTTGAGGGCATCTTTGCACATAAGTTTTGCCAGTTCGAAGAAGTCAGCGACCTTAACTGCCTTTTCAAGTTCCTGGTTCAGCTCATCCATTGTGCCGGGAACATTAACATCCTTCCAGAATTCTTCCTGCAGGTTATCCAGGAGTTTTAAAGCTTCCTTCAGACCCTCTTCATTTCTCACCATTCCGCAATAATCCCACATAATTTTTCCAAGTTGTTTATGGAAGGAGGTTACAGTTTGCTTGCCCTTTACTGACAGAAGCTTCATAAGCTTATCTCTTGATTGTTTTTCGGCTTCCTCAAAGGCAGCATGGTCTGTAGGGATTTTACCGGTTTTGATATCATCGGCAAGATAATCGCCGATGGTTACAGGAAGGACAAAATAACCGTCACATGCACATTGCATAAGAGATCCGGCTCCCAGTCTGTTTGCCCCGTGGTCGGAGAAGTTTGATTCACCTATTGAATAAAGGCCTTCAATGCCGGTCATAAGGTTGTAATCCACCCACAAGCCTCCCATTGTGTAGTGCCCTGCAGGATATATCCTCATTGGTTCCTCATAGGGGTTTTCTCCTGTCATTTTTTTATAAAGGTCAAAAAGGTTGCCGTATTTGGACTCAATCACTTTTTTCCCTTTTTTGGCAATAGAATCCTTAAAATCAAGATAAACCGACAATCCTGTTTTTCCAACACCATAACCTGCATCGCATCTTTCTTTTGCGGCCCTGGACGATATGTCTCGGGGTGCCAGGTTTCCGTAGGCAGGATACATTCTTTCAAGATAATAGTCTCGTTCCTCTTCCGGGATATCGTTGGGGTGCCGTTTGTCTCCCTTCTGCTTTGGCACCCATATTCGTCCGTCGTTTCGCAGAGATTCTGACATCAGAGTCAGCTTGGCCTGGTAATCGTTCAGCTGGGGAAGACTTGTAGGGTGTATCTGTACAAAGCTGGGGTTTGAAAAATATGCACCTTTTTTGTGTGCTGCCCACGCTGCAGAAGCGTTTGAGCCAACAGCAAGAGTTGACAGATAATATATAGTTCCATATCCTCCTGTGGCCAGAACAACAGCATGGGCAGAATGCCGTTCAATTTCACCTGTAACGAGATTCCTGGCAATTATCCCCCTTGCCTTGCCGTCAATAACTACAACATCAAGCATATCACGACGGCTGTAAAGGGTCACCTTCCCCAGAGACATTTGCCTGATCAGTCCCGAATAAGCCCCCAGAAGGCACTGTTGTCCTGTAGCGCCTTTAGCATAAAAAGTCCTTGAGACCTGGACTCCTCCAAATGAACGGTTGTCAAGATAACCGCTGTATTCACGGGCAAATGGCACTCCGGCAGCGGTAAGCTGATCAATAACAAAGTTGCTTACCTGTGATGAACGGTATACAAATGCTTCCCTTGCACGGAAATCACCTCCTTTCATAATGTCATAAAAAAGGCGGTCGACACTGTCTCCATCGTTTTTATAGTTCTTAGCAGCATTTATTCCTCCCTGTGCAGCAACCGAATGTGCTCTGCGTGGAGAATCCTGAAAGCAGAAAGCCTTAACATTGTAGCCCAGCTCGCCAAGGGAAGAAGCCGCAGATGCTCCTGCAAGTCCTGTTCCTACAACTATTATATCCAGTTTTGTTTTGTTGGCTGCGTTTACAAGACGCAAATTGTTTTTGTGCCTGGCCCATTTTTCCGATAACGGACCTTCGGGTATTTTGGTATCAATTTTGCTCATAATAAATTAGCTTATAAGGTCTTTAATGAAAAAATATAAAGTAATTACGGAAAATCCTGCGGCGATAATCACCGATAAAATATTTCCTAGGACAGTCCACCTCTTCTTCCAGATGCGGTTACTGACTCCGATTGTTTGAAATGCCGACTGGAAGCCGTGGCTGAGGTGGAAGCCAAGTAATATGAATGCCACAAAATAAATAAGCACATACCACCATATTGAGAATGAGGCGGTAACCATTGTGTAGGCGTCTTTCATCGTTTCTCCGTTATATTCGACATATCCGATTTCACCAAAGGTCATTTTAAACCAGAAATTGGAAATGTGAATTACAAGGAAGATAAGTATAAGCCCGCCAAGAACAAACATGTTCCTGGAGGACCAGGTGGCACTTTTGCTTTGGTCAACTTTCAAATATTTCTGAGGCCGTGTTTTTTGATTTAAATAGGTCAGCCAGACCGAGTAAATAATATGCAAAAGGAAGCCTATTGCAAGAAGCGGTTCTATAATCTGTACCAGAGGGTCGGTTGCCATAAAATTGGCAGCTTTGTTATATGCTTCTGGGCCGGCAAGAAGAAATGAGTTAACGGCCAGGTGAACCAGTATAAAACTGAATAAAAAAAGGCCTGATAATCCTACCAGCACTTTTCTGCCGACTGAAGCTTTAAAAAAGTAGGTCATAGGTAAATGTTTAGGAATTTATAATTCAAAGGTTTTTAATTCGATATACGCTGAAATGATTGTATTTTTACAAGCATACAGGAATAATTAATTGTTATCCAGTCCGGTTAAAATTGCCTGTAAAAATCATTTCCTTTGTCATCGATCAATATGAAAGCGGGGAAAGCTTCAACCTCTATACGGTAGATTGCCTCCATGCCCAATTCCGGGTATTCAAGCAACTCAACCTTTTTGATATTTTCCTGTGCGAGTATTGCTGCAGGGCCTCCAATGCTTCCAAGGTAAAAGCCTCCATATTTTTTGCATGCATCCGTGACGGCCTGACTTCGGTTGCCTTTTGCTATCATAACCATGCTGCCGCCATGCTTTTGGAATAAATCGACATATGAGTCCATCCTCCCTGCTGTAGTCGGACCGAAAGAGCCTGACGGCATTCCTTCAGGGGTTTTTGCAGGGCCTGCATAATAAATCGGATGGTCTTTAATGTACTGGGGCAGATCTTCACCCTTGTCAAGGCGTTCTTTGAGTTTAGAGTGTGCAATGTCGCGACCAACTATGATAGTACCATTAAGGGAAAGACGTGTACCAACCGGGTGCTTTGACAATTCGGCAAGAATATCTTGCATCGGCATATTAAGATCTATTTCAACTGCACCCCCTTCTCCGGCTTGCGCATATTCGGCAGGGATGTACTGACCCGGATTGTCTTCAAGCTTTTCTACCCAGATACCCTCCTTATTTATTTTAGCCTTGATATTGCGGTCAGCTGCACATGAAACTCCCATGCCGACAGGGCAGGAGGCTCCATGACGAGTCATGCGGATAATTCGTATATCAAGTGCAAAGTGCTTGCCCCCAAATTGTGCTCCGATGCCAAGCTTTTGTGATTCTTCAAGTATCTTTTTCTCAAGCTCGGTATCGCGGAAAGCATGACCGGACTCGCTTCCTTTTGTTGGTAGGTTGTCAAGGTATTTTGAAGATGCAAGTTTTACAGCCTTAAGGCAAGCTTCCGGTGAGGTCCCTCCTATAACAAAGGCAACATGATAAGGCGGACAGGCAGCAGTACCAAGTGATTTCAATTTTTCAACAAGGAATTTTTCAAGATTTTCCGGGTTCAACAAGGCTTTTGACTGCTGAAAAAGCGCTGTTTTATTGCTGGAGCCACCGCCCTTTGCGACAAAAAGAAAATTATATTCATCGCCCTCCGATGCATAAATATCAATTTGGGCAGGGAGGTTTGTACCCGAGTTCTTTTCTTTGTACATCTCAAACGGGACAACCTGTGAGTAGCGAAGATTTTCTTCAGTGTAGGTTTCGTAAACCCCTTTGGAAAGCGCAAGCTCATCGTTGCCGCCCGTCCACACACGCTGGCCTTTTTTGGCAATTACGGTGGCCGTACCGGTATCCTGGCAGTACGGGAGAACTCCTTTAGCTGAAATTTCAGCGTTGCGTAGCATTGTAAGGGCTACATACTTGTCATTTTCACTTGATTCGGGATCTTCCAGAATGGCTGCAAGTTGCTTTATGTGATCGGTGCGAAGCATAAAAGAGGTGTCACGCAGAGCTGCCCTGGCCAATCTTGTCAAACCTTCAGGTTCAACCTTGAGAACCTGATTGCCTTCAAACTCCGATTGAGAGACATAGTCTTTTGTCAGCAGGTAATAACGGGAATCATCCTTCTCTAATGGAAACGGTTCTGAGAATTTGAAATCTGGTGTAGACATAATTTTGTAGTTTTAGGTTAAGGGTTTGTTTATAGAAAAGATATTCAATGGCTTTTATTAGCTGAACCCTCATCACACTTTTTTGTCTACCCTTCTCTTTGAGGGGGCTCTTACAGTTCCTTCTGGTCCGGTCCCCACGCTATTAAGGGATAAATGGCATGATTCCCGCCCCTCATTAATTTTTCACTTCCTGATTATGCCCTAATGAAAAAAGAGCATATAAATACCTGAAAAAATCAGGTATGATGAAGAAATATAAAATTAAAAAAAAAATGGAAATTTTTTAAATAACAATCTAAAAATAAGTTGTAAAACATATTTATTTTCCACTAAACTCCATAAGGTAGGCTTTTATAAAATTGTCGAGTTCACCGTCAAGCACTTCAGAAACATTGGAAGTTTCATGTTGTGTTCGCAGATCTTTTACCAGTTTGTAAGGGTGGAGGACATAATTTCTTATTTGTGAGCCCCATTCTATTTTCTTTTTTCCGCTTTCTATTTCAACTTTTTTCTCTTTTTGTTTTTCAAGTTCAATGTCGTAGAGCTGGGATTTTAGTATCTTCATTGCATTTTCCTTGTTCTGGCCCTGAGACCTTGATTCCTGGTTTTCAACAACAATGCCTGTTGGGATATGTCTTAGCCTGACGGCTGTTTCAACTTTATTTACATTTTGTCCGCCGGCACCGCTTGCGCGGAAAGTTTCCCAGGTAATGTCGCCCGGATTAATTGTTATTTCAATGGTTTCGTCAACCAACGGAGTTACAAGCACTGATGCAAATGAAGTGTGGCGCTTGTGATTGGCATCGAAAGGAGAGATCCTTACCAGTCTGTGTACACCGGTTTCACTCTTTAAAAACCCGTATGCATATTCTCCCTCAAACTCAAGGGTAACTGTTTTTATTCCTGCCTCATCTCCTTCATGACAATCAAGCACTTTGACGCTGTAGTTGGATTTTTCGCCCCAGCGAAGATACATACGCATCAGCATTGAAGCCCAGTCGAGGCTTTCAGTTCCTCCGGCTCCCGCGTTGATTTTTAATAGGGCGCCCAGCTTGTCTTCTTCTTTCCTGAGCATTTTGCGGAATTCGAGGTCTTCCAGCAGGCGAAGGGTTTCCCTGTATCGCTCTTCAACTTCTGCTTCACTGGCTTCACCTTCGTTATAGTATTCAAAAACCACTTCAAGTTCTTCAAGTGCTGTTTGTACTTTATCAAAGGCGTTAAGCCAGCTTTTCAGTGAAGATATTTTTTTTAATTGTTTTTGTGCCTCAGTGGGGTTATCCCAAAAGCCCGGATCCTGAGTCTTTTTTTCCTCTTCCTCTGTAAGATCTCTTTTGTTGTCTATGTCAAAGATACCCCCTCAGCGCTTTTACGCGCTTTTCAAGATCTTTGAATTGTTCTGCAGTAATCATTTAATTGAAGTTTTTGCAAAGATACTACACCTCATCCGTTTCATCTACAATTTCTTCGAGAACTCTGGTTATTACCTCATATTCAAATCCTTTGCTGCTGGCAAATCTGTGAAGCTTTCCCTTTATTTCTGTAGAATTGTTTGCTGAAACAGACTTCTGTTTTTTCAATAGCTCCTTTTTAAGTAGATTTTTATAATCTTGACCATCAATTCTTCTTGTAGCGTCTTCAATAATATTTTCAGCTATGTTTTTTCTCAAAAGCTCATATCGTATTTTTATTTTCCCCCATTTGTTATTTCTGAACTTACCGCTTGCAAACATTCTGGCATAGCGCCATTCATCAATGTACTTTTCATCAATAAGGTGATTAATAATCTTTTCTGCATCTGCAGAATTGATGCCCAGATTAAACAATTTTTTTCTAACCTCCTGACAACATTTCTCTTCTGCTGAACATAACTTTTTAATTTTATCCAGTGCCTCGTCAGTGCTAATTTGTTTTTTGGGGTTCATTCGTACAAACAAAGTTAATTAAACTAATTTTCAATAAGTTATTACAGTATTTGTGAGCTTAAACTTATGGGAGCTCATGATCAAAAAATTATGACTCTACGGTTTTTTGTTGTAATATGCCCTTGCCATCCTGGTCTTGCCATTAATGTCCTTTTTTGTTTCAATAAAATTGTAACTGTTTTCCTCAAGCAATTTGCAGATATTTGGACCCTGCTTTTCATTTATTTCAAGATATAGTTTTCCGCCATCTCTTATTATGGTTTTCGATTGGTTAACAATTGCCCTGTAATACTTTAACGGATCCGTTTCGGGTACGAACAAAGCCTCTTGCGGTTCGAAGTCCAGTACGTTTTTGTGCATCATTTTCTTTTCATTTTCTAAAATGTAGGGAGGATTGCTTACAATTATATCATATTTAACAGAGCCGGGCAAGCCCGGATTAAATATATCACTTTTAAAAAAAGAAACATTTACATTGTTGTGTTTTGCATTCCTTTTTGCAATATTAATTGCCTCTTCTGAGAGATCAAAAGCATGTATATTTGCCTTTGGCAAATTTCTTGCAAGAGCTATTGCAATGCACCCGCTGCCTGTTCCAACGTCAAGGATAGTGAGACTATTGCAGGGTGTTTCATTCAGGATCCAGCTTACAAGTTCTTCCGTTTCTGGTCTGGGTATAAAAACTCCTTCTTCTACAAACAGCTCAAGATCAAAAAAACTTGTTTTACCTGTAATGTATTGGATTGGATTGTATTTTTTTAGCTGTCTGACGATATCTTCTATTTTTAGAAATGTATATTCGCTTATTTTTGTATCGTAGTTTAAATGGATATCGGTTTTTGTGTAATTTAGTAAATATTCAAATATAATGGATATTAAGCCACTGATTTCCCTTTCAGGGTAATATTGTTTCAGTTCTTTTTTTATGTAGAACAATGCATCTTTAACCGATAAATTTTTTTTAGTCATCGCTCAAAAATAAAAATATTTCCGCCATTATGGGTAAAGACATTCACGAAATATATATGTCCCGGTGCCTTGAGCTTGCATCTCTGGGCAAGGGAATGGTTGAGCCCAACCCTTTGGTGGGCGCTGTTATCGTTAAGGATAACAGAATTATTGGTGAAGGTTATCATTTTATTTACGGTGGTGCACATGCTGAAGTCAATGCCATCAGCTCGGTAAAGGAAAGGTCAGAGCTCCCGTTTTCAACTTTGTATGTTAATCTGGAACCATGTTCTCATTACGGAAAAACACCTCCCTGTTCTGAGCTTATTGCAGAGCTTAAAATACCAAGGGTAGTTGTGGGCTCAAAAGATCCCAATCCTTTGGTTTCCGGCAAAGGAACTGATTTTCTGAACAAACATAATGTAGTGGTAATATCCGGTGTAATGCATAAAGCTTCAATAGCTCTGAACAAAAGACATTATACTTTCCACACTAAAAAACGTCCTTATGTAATATTGAAGTGGGCACGGTCAGCTGACGGTTTTCTGGATGCTGAAAGGGAGCTTGACGGCAGTTCCTCTCCCAGATGGCTCACCTCGGAAATCGCCCGTTGTGTTGTACACAAATGGAGAGCTGAAGAGAAAGCCATTCTTGTGGGAGCCAATACAGTGCAAAAGGATAATCCACAGTTAAATGTCAGAAACTGGTGTGGGGCAAACCCATTGCGCATTGTAATTGACCCCCGATTGCGACTGGGAAGGAGTTACAATGTTTTTAGCGACGGTGAGCCTACTATGGTTTTTAATGGAATAGAAAACGCGCAAAACGGAACAACCGAGTATATTCAGATAGATTTCAGATCAAATCCTGAATACGCAATATTGCAAACACTCTATGAAAGGAAAATTCAATCCCTTATAATAGAAGGCGGAGAATTTACTCTTAAGAGGTTTATAGAGAGCGGCTTATGGGATGAAGCCAGGATTTTCACCGGGCCCGATGTTTTTAACGCCGGAGTTTCCGCTCCTCAAATACAGGGAAGGTTTGCCGGTTATACAACCATTAAGAACAGCAGACTTGATTTGATTGTCAATCCTGAGTCGCTTAAATCTTTGGCCTTATGAAGTTTCTCCCTTGATGCTTAAAAATTGTGTTCACAGCTGAACAGGGAAATAAGGGTTATTTAAAAAGGGTGTTACATTAAACCCTCTTCAAATAATTTATCAGTTTCAAAGATCAGTAAAATTTCAGTCCTTTCAATTTGCTGGGCATTTTCCTGGTCCTCTTCATTTGTTCGGTTAGCTCTGTGTTTTTCCCGTCCGCCGGCAGTAATCCTTTCTGCCATTGCTGATTCATTGACCAGTGTTCGGGAAAGTGCTCCCGCAACCCTGGCGCTGTAATCCCAAACATCGGTCACGGAGGTGCTAAGATGTTCAGGCACATGTACTGCACTAACTTCTATATGTAACTTTACAGAGGGGTTATCCTCCAGCAGGTTGTTAATTTTTTCAACTATTTCATAACCGGTGGAACTAATCTCCATTGTGTCTGAGTAAAAGAAATGTTGTTTTTCAGTCTCGGCATAAACTTTTCCCTGGCTTTTACGAACCTCAAAGCCCTCTTCAACGATATCACCCAATGCATTTTCCACTTCTTTTAAAAGTTCATTTATGGCCGATTCTCTTCTTTCTTGGGCCTCTTCGTAGTCATAAAGCTGTTGACTGCACGATTCCAGCTTATTTTGCATTTCATTTAATTCCTCTGCTTGAGAGTCAACCTTCATTTCCAGATCTATAAGTGAATCTTCCCTTGATTGAAGCTCTTCCTGAGCTTCCTGCAGATGTTCGAGCACCTGCTCTACCTCTCTTGTACTGCCTTCAGCAAGCGCCTCGTGTGTTTCCTGCATGTTTTCATATCTTCTGGTTAAATTTTCCAGTTCTGAGCGCAATCTTCGAATATCTAAAGAGCGCTGTATGCTGTCCATCATAAGAGATTCAACTTCTTCGGAAAGCATCTCTGTCTGCCTTTCCAGTTCATTAACCTGAACTTCAAGCTTTTTATTTTGAACCCATAGAGAGTCTCTTTCACTTTTATATAGTTCGTTCTTTTGCCGCAATTCATATAAATGGCTGGCCGGAACACATGAAAAGCAGATGAAGACAATTACTGAAGCGAACAAAATAGCCTTGAAAATTGTTTTCATTTGTGTATATTTATTGTGGGTTATTAGACGGGTCAAATAATGATACAATATACAAACGTAAATAAAAGTATATTTCGTTTTTATATACTCAACGAAAATTTTATCGAAATGGTTTAGCTTTCGTTGATAAACTTAATGTTTGTGTTTTTTATAAATCTCATGTAGATTTGAATAAAAATTTGCAATACAGAAGCATTACTGTAATAATCTTGGCTTTTTTTATATATCATGAAAAGAAATAATAAAAATTACCTGCTTGATAAAATAAGCTCACCTTCTGATCTGAAAAATCACGGAGAAGAAGATCTTATTCAGATATGTGAAGAACTAAGGGAGTTTATAATTGACATTGTATCGAGTAATCCGGGTCATTTCGCTTCAAGCCTGGGTGTGGTGGAGCTTACCGTTGCCCTGCATTATGTGTTCAGCACACCTGAAGATAAGATAGTTTGGGATGTGGGTCATCAGGCATATGGTCATAAAATTTTAACCGGTCGCAGGGATAATTTTTATACAAATCGCAAATATCAGGGAATAAGTGGGTTTCCAAAATTAAGTGAGAGTGAGCATGACTGCTTTGGGGTGGGTCATGCATCTACTTCCATTTCTGCCGCACTGGGAATGTCTCTTGCATCGAATTTGAAGAACGAAAAAGATCGCCAGTTCATATCTGTAATCGGTGATGGTGCAATGACCGGGGGTATGGCTTTCGAAGGCCTTAATAATGCAGGGATGGAAAGGTCAAATCTGCTTGTTGTGCTCAATGACAACAATATTGCAATTGATCCCAGTGTCGGCGCATTGAAGGAGTATCTGCTGGATATAACCACTTCTCAGGCTTATAACAAGTTAAGGGAAGAGGTTTGGAATATGCTTGGCAGATTAAATCATTTGGGAACACATGCACAATCGCTGGCACAAAAAATTGAGCAGGGGATGAAGTCGTTCCTGCTAAAACACAGCAATTTTTTCGAATCCTTAAATTTCAGATATTTTGGCCCCGTTGACGGTCATGATGTAATTTATCTCTCGCGTATTCTTCGGGATCTGAAAAACATACCCGGACCCAAACTACTTCATTGCCGAACTGTAAAAGGTAAAGGGTTCACACAGGCTGAAAAGAACCAAACTACCTGGCATGCTCCCGGTTTATTTGACAAAAAAACCGGTAAGCTGATAAAGGTGAAAAGTGAGGGGCCTAAACCTCCCCGTTATCAGGATGTTTTTGGTGAGACAATTGTTGAACTGGCAGAAAAAAACGAGAAGATCGTAGGGGTAACCCCTGCCATGCCGACAGGTTGCTCTCTTAATCATATGATGGAAAAAATGCCGGAGCGCACCTTTGACGTTGGAATAGCCGAAGAACATGCAGTTACTTTTTCTGCCGGGCTTGCCGTTCAGGGGATGCTTCCCTTTTGTAACATTTACTCTTCATTTATACAAAGATCCTATGATCAGGTGATCCATGATGTTGCCCTGCAAAACTTAAATGTGGTTTTTTGTCTTGATCGTGGCGGTCTGGTCGGAGAAGACGGACCGACTCATCATGGAGTGTTCGATATGGCATTTATGCGCAGTATTCCGAATATGACGGTAGCAGCGCCAATGAATGAGGAAGTTTTGCGTAATCTTATGTATACAGCCCAGCTTAATAATATGGGGCCCTTTGTTATTCGCTATCCCCGTGGTAGTGGCGTTATGACAAACTGGAAGAAGCCTTTCCGCAGGATTGATGTTGGCAAGGGCAGGATGCTGCGTGACGGGAATGATATTGCTATTCTGACCATCGGGCATGTCGGGAATATGGCTGCTTCAGCTTGTGACAGGCTGGAAAAAGAGAATGTCAGTGTTGCGCATTTTGATATGCAGTTTGTAAAGCCACTGGATGAAGAGTTGCTTCACAGTGTCTTTAAGCGTTTTAAGAAAATCCTTACAGTTGAAGACGGAGCATTGAAAGGTGGATTTGGAAGTGCTGTGCTGGAATTTATGGGAGATAACCAATATAATGCAAGACTCATACGCCTTGGCATACCGGATAAGTTTATAGAGCACGGTACCCAGCAGCAACTTTATACCGAATGCGGGTATGATGAAAACAGTATATATCAAAAGGCCAGGGCCCTTGCAAGCCGCCGTATTTTGTCAAGCACCGGGTAAACCGTGCAAAATTTTGCTGTCTCAAACAATTATAGTATATTCGCATTCCCCTCAGCTTATCTGCCCGGGTGGCGGAAGTGGTAGACGCGCTGGTCTCAAAAACCAGTGGTAGAAATACCGTGCCGGTTCGATCCCGGCCCCGGGCACCCTTAACGCCCGCCGGCATCAGCTCCTTATAGTTCAAAATTTTTTTTGTTTTTTAAATATTTTGAAATCAAATTCTTTTTTCCTTATTTTTATTTTCTTATTTCCATTTTGATACAAATAAGGATAATGCATAAAATTTCCTAAACAACTAAAAAATATTATGAATATGGAAAGCAAAAGTTTTGATTTCAATGCATTTGTTGCAGATTCAAAAAAAGCTCTTCTTTCACCGGAGGAGTATTTTAGCTCAATGCCTGCCGAGGGCGGACTCGCTGCCCCTGTTATTAAAGCACTTATATATGGAGCTGCTGCCGGAGTTTTGAATCTTATATGGAGTTCGTTCAATATAGGTGTGGGAGGAATATTTGGAGCAGGTGTTGGGGTTATGGTTTTTATCGGATCAATAATTGGAGCTTTGCTTGGACTTTTTATCGGAGCGGTTATTATCCTTATATTATCAGCAATTGCCAACGGCAAAACAGATTTTGAGCCTATGGTTCATGTTCAGGGTGCATTGCTGGTTATAATGCCGGTTTCGGCTTTTGTGAATGTTTTTTCAGCCATTCATCCCACACTTGGCTCATTTCTGAATCTGGCGGTTAACTTGTACCTTCTGTATATGCTGTTTTTTGCTATGACTAAAACACTTAATGCAAAGGTGGATGTATCGAAAATCATTGTGATTGTTCTGGGGGTGCTGCTTATTCTTATGTTTTTTGTTGGCCTTGCAACAAGGGGCATATCAAGGGCATACAGAGGATGGCAGCAAGCAGAGCTTAAAGAAGTTATATACAAAAGAGAAAAGCCTGATGAAGGCTCTTTTTGCACTTTTCATTCTTTCTGCAGCTGAATGAGGTTGTAAATTTCAGATACCGGCAATTTGACCGTTAAATTTGATTAAAAACCCTGCCCTGAAAAGCGCAGGGTTTTTTAATATAGGGTTTACTGATTTTCTCATGCCGGCATTACTCTTCTATTATCTGCCATGTAATAATTATATTCAAAAACCGGCGAAAAAATTATTCGTAATAAGCTCTTAACCAAATGAGCCAAAAA
>PWHJ01000147.1 GCA_003554865.1 Bacteroidota bacterium
GTTGGGATGCTCGTTTGTGGGATGCTTTTAAAGACAATATGGATGTTTTCCCTGCTGACCGTCCAGGGTAGAAGTTTCTTATCTGGAAAATAATAAGCAGGCTTTTAACAGGGTGGTATCCTTGTTCTTGCTGGTGAACATCGGGGTTTTTCATTGAAAAAATAGGAGTGCTGCAATTTTTTGGGCCACCCGAAATGAAGTATCCAGAGGGTGGGCCAAAGAAAAGGGAGGCCCAAGGTGAAAATAGACTTTTTGGGTCAGACAGGACAGTGGAGCTGGGGATTGATATCGTAGACAAAGTGGAAAAAGAGCGTTCACATGAAAATTAACCTGCATTTGCCGCAGCTTACGTGTTTCCAGGTAGCTTCAATTTTGCTTTTATGACATCCATGAAGCTCCGCTTCACTAGCAGAAAGATGAAAATAAACGCATCCAAAGAACAGGATTATATGACAGTTTTTATTTTGTAGATCATGAGACTTAAAGGAAGTGAGTTAAAAAATGGGTGTTTTCATTAATTTAAATTTACTGCCTGATCTGATAGACGAGTTTGCGTGGACAAGTGTTTATCAAGAAACTCTTCAGTTAATAAATGCCTATCCCTTTTTGAGTAAAGTCGTGGACAAAAACACATTTGACAAACCCTGGATATATGTCACCAGGGCAGAGGAAACAAAGATTCCTGTTTCCTCTGACTATTCATATCAGGGCTGGCATGTTATTGGCGATGACGTTTCCATGAACAGTGCGGAATCATTTTTATTGTTCCGGGATCTGAATTATTACCGCCAGAGATTGGCGGAGCCAAACCGGCCCGGTGACGATGTATTATTTAGTATGCTTTGTTATTATGCTGATTTGGGTGACAAGGTTGAACATGTTGTGCCGAATTCAATTGGAGTGTTTGACTCCAAAACACAGGGGCATCCCTATCACATCTATATATTGGCAATTGCTTGTCTGATTGAAGCCAGGTTTCCCCTTCATGCCATAGTTTATGGTGATGTAACAATCAATCAGATGAAAAAGGCTATTAGCTGGGCAAACACAATCCTTTCCAGGCCTGTAACTCTGACCGACAGGGCTGATAATGAAAAACTACTCGCCCGTATCAGTGCAGGTTTGGCTGATCCTCGTGACAGGTTGGAAGCTTTTATGAGGATCACTTTGCAGCCGAAGAACAGGCTTCTGGGGGATTTTATTAGGAACAATTTTCCTCCTGAAGCAATTGAGGCATACTTTTTTGAATCATTTAAGGATTATGGTTTAACTACAATCGGTTTTTATGATAATCTGAAGAAGTATTTCAATTTGGGATTCAGTCTTGGGAGTGCCTGTGATTTATGTGTTTTATCTCCTGGTGGCTGCCAGTATGATCCGGCCGGTTTTGTTAATGTTGTGCTAAAGATGGGATGGAGAAGGCCTGGTGATGATGAGCCGGATCTCTGTAATCTTATACCCACCGCTGTCAATGACCCTGATAATGATAATCCGGAAACAGTCTACTCTTTATTTGGCAAGGCTATGGCCAGAATGAGCGGATATAGGGATCCTGCAGAGTCTTCTCTGACCTATGAAGAAGTTGTCTCTGTTTTACAGGAAAAGTTGGGACATCTGTGCCATGTTCCAGCAGTTAAGGAAAATGATACAAATGTAAGCAGTCAAAGCAGTCAGGATGGCCGCCCCGGTCTGGAAAAAAGCATACAAGACGGTGATAACGCTGTCCCGGATCTCCCTGGTGATTCTGCTGATCCCAGTAGTGATGAAGCAAGGCATAGCCAGTTGCTCCATGCATTATTCGAAAAATATGATCAGGAGTCATCAGAGATAAATCAATATGATATCTGTGACATGGATGATTTAATGCTATGGAAACCTGGTCAGACAATCAGTCCGGCAATAATAACTAATTTAAATAAAGTCAGAGATTATGTTGATGAGCATATAAGCAAAGATAAAGATGAGCTTGAAGATTTCATGAATATGGATAATAGAAATAAATTTAATGTTTTAATAAGTTTGAATAAGTACTACTACATCCATAAAAAAACGTGGGATTTTATCAGTGAGAATCTTGACAATCCCCATGTTATTACCAGGCTATTTCTTATAATGGCCATAAAGGCGGATGAGCTCAATACTAGCATATTGTGCAAGGGACTGATAAATAACCTTGATTTGCTCAGGGAATACATTTTAATGAACTAACACGCGGCAACACTTTGTATGAGATGTTATATTTGTATCTTAATAAATTCGCTGGTATAATAATTGTAAGGATAACCTTAATTGTAAGGCGGTGCTTCCAAAATTTACTTGAAAGATACAATAAGAAAATATAACAAAGACCAGGAAGGCAATTAATAATTATACCCCGGAAAAATCCGACGCGGATACCGGGTTTTTCGGCCATAGTAAAAGCAAAAGAGGTCACAGCAAGCCACTGGAAGCATGATGGAGATCATGTCAAATGGCGAAGCTATGTCTTGTAGGCAGTGAAAAAGATCAACCTACATGGTTGATATATAGGCATTTGAAAGAGTTTTTCGGGAGCCATTGTTTTCACATGGTAAAATAATAGTATGAACAGAAAAAGGTGAAAATTGTTGGAAATATACTTCTCACGCCATGCACGAAGAAGAAAGAAATTGTATGGTATTTCCGAGGACGTAATAATAGATATTCTTAAGGACAAACAGTTAAGCAAGGGAAATCACGAAATTATTGAAAATGTTGAAGGATTTAAGTTTCCCCTGAAGGTTGTATTTGTGGTAACAGATAAGATAACAATAATAACGACTTATCCCTTAAAGAAAGGAAGAGCATAATGAAAGTTTATTATGATGATCAGGTAGATGCGTTATATTTAAGATTCGGAGACGAATGCCCTGAAGGAGTAATAGAAATGATCGAAGGTTTCAATTTGGATACAACTTCAGATAATAAAATTGTCGGGTTAGAAATACTGAATGCGTCAAAAAAAATTGACTTGAAAACAATTTTATCCTATTCACTGGAATTTGAAAAAGAGTTGA
>PWHJ01000145.1 GCA_003554865.1 Bacteroidota bacterium
GAAGACTGGGAGGAAGTTGGTGAAGAAATAGACTTTGAGGTTGAGCTTTGAAAATATAAATTGGAGTGAAGCTTATGAATGATAATAATATAATACAAGAATATAAAACGAAACTGGAAGCAATGGAAAAGGTTTTCAAGTTTTTACCTCCCCCAAGCGAAAAACCAAGGACAGTACCTGCTATATTTGGTAAATCTTATGATGAGAATTTTATTAGTGACTTTTTAGCTTATATACTAGCACTACAGCGAAACCTATGGACATAAACAATCACATGTAGTAAAATGTCCTTAAGGGTTCGGTGATAAGGCTTTTTAAACTCTTAATATACCAAGAAGGTGGTATAATGGTGAAAAGTATTCTTTTTGATTCCAGGCCTTTAGAAGGCAAGTTAAAAGACCACCTTCCTATCGAGATTAGAGCGGTTAATCGAACTGAACTGGAATCCTTATGGGATTACATGGTAAAAAATTATCACTACCTCGGCTACGAGAAAATGATAGGGCCGAGAATCAAATACCTTGCTCAATATAGAGGCGTCCCCATCGCTGCTCTGAGTTACAAAAGCGCATTTTTTAGGATCACCGCCCGAGATAATTATATTGGATGGAAAGAGCAGCAAAGGAACCTGTATTTAAAGCATGTTATCAATAACAACCGCTTTTTGATCCTGCCGTGGATCAAAATTAAAAATTTAGCCTCTCATCTTCTGTCCCGAACCCTTAAGATGCTCCAAAGTGATTGGCCAGAGCGCTTTGGTGTAGAGCCATATTTAGTGGAGACTTTTATTGATACGGATAGCTACGACGGCACGTGCTACCGCGCGGCCAACTGGATTTATCTCGGGGAAACAAGTGGTTTTTCCAAAGAAGGCAGCACCTATGTTTATCACGGACGTCAAAAGAGCATTTACCTGTACGTATACGATGAAAAAAAGCTTAAAAGCTTAACAAACAGCGCTCCCTGTCACCGGACCCTTAAAAACAAACAGGAGAGGGCACCGAAAATGATGCTGCATACACCCACATGGGAGCCTGAAATCCTTGAACAGGTGGGCATAAACGAAGACGAGATCTCGGGCCTTGGAGATTACCTGGAAAACTTCCTCGCCATATTCCAGCCGTGTTATTCCCGCAGGGACCAGCGCGAACACGGGGAAACCTTTGTCAAAGGTCTTTTAAGCAACCTGGAAAGAAAATCCGTCGAGCCGATCGCTCTGGAAAGCGAAGGCCCTAAAGGAGTCCGGCCGCTGCAGATATTTTTCAAACACGCTCCCGTAGATGATGAGATGATGCTTCACATTTACCAGCAGCGCCTGCACTCAAATATTGCCAGCCCTGTAGGAATGATCAATACTGATGTTTCCGATTTCGTTAAAAAAGGTAAAAATTCTGTAGGAGTTCATCGCCAGTACTGCGGCGAACGGGGTAAAGTGGAGAACTGCCAGTCCGGGGTCTTCGTGGGCTATTCAAGCGAAAAAGGATATGGTCTTGTTGATCGCAGGCTTTTTATCCCGGAGGCCTGGTTCGGTGATGATTATGCAGAACTCCGCCGCGAATGCGGTATTCCTGAAGATCTTACCTTTAATACAAAATTGGAACTGGCTCTGGAAATGATCAACCGTACAGCGGAATCCAACCTTTTCCCTGCGCGTTGGATCGGCTGTGACTCGTTTTTCGGTCGAAGCAAAGAGTTTCTGGCCTCGCTGCCGGAAGGATATTATTACTTTGCCGACATCCCTGAAGATACGCTGATATGGCCCCAGATGCCGGAAGTTTCTGTACCCGAATACAGCGGCCGCGGCCCGAAACCTAAAAAACCAAAAGCTTCTACTAAACCCATTTCCGTATCTGAAATTGCTGAGGATGAAAATATTCCCTGGCAGACCAAAATCCTGAGTGAGGGGGCCAAGGGGCCTATCATCACCCATACTAAATGTATCAGGGTAGTAGAGGCTCAAAAAGATAACGGCCGCTATCTTCCCTACCAGGAAGTGTGGCTTTACATCCGCAGATACGACAACGGTAGAACAAAATATGCCTTCAGCAATGCCCCTGCTGATATTGAACTGGAAGAACTCAACAGAGCTGCCCTGATGCGCTGGCCGATTGAGCAGTGCTTCGAAGAATGCAAGAGCTACCTGGGAATGAAAGACTATGAAACCCGTTCCTGGATTGCCTGGCACCGCCACATGTTGTATGTGTTCATTGCTCATCTATTTGTTACCGAGTTAAGGCTAAAGTTTAAAAAAAACACCTATTTTAACCATGCCACAGGCTAAAAGGCTCATCTCAGCAGCCCTTATGGATAACCAGAGCAAGATTCGTAAAGCAATACAAAAGGTTAACTATTACATGAAAAGAAATTATATCGCTTACAAGTCTCATGCTAAAAAGAAAATGGAAGCGCTTGAACCATCACTTGGTACTACATGAAATTGTCAAAGAACAAAATTACATTTCGCTGTAGTGCTAGTTAAAAGAATTTAAAGATAGTTCTGTAAAGGGAAAAGTTTAATTTAAGAGGGTGTTATTATGAATACCATAATAACAAAAGAGAGTATTAAAGATGCAACAGTAATTGCGGATAAAATCATAGATACTGGCCTTGAAGGTCAACAATTAAAAGGCTCTCAAAATCAAACTAACAGGGATATATACAATTTCCAAGTTGGACCAAAAATTAAAAATGAATATAGTAAGAAGCATAAAAATACACCTAATTTACTTATAAAAAAATTTTTAAAAAAGTTCGTTGAAGACAACAACTTAGGGGACAATTTTGAAGTTCATGCATTTCATTATAATGGAAATATAGTGAATGCTTATACATGGGGTTGTATTATTGAAAAACCTTACGGTAATGAAAGACGAAACAAAATAATAAAATTTTATCCCCAGCTGTATATCCTTATTAATTTTGCTGGAATTAAGTTTGGTTTTTGTTATGGCGATGATGTTAATAATGATGATGAAAGTGTAGAAATCATTAAGAAAGAGAAAAAATTGTATGATTATTTATCAA
>PWHJ01000204.1 GCA_003554865.1 Bacteroidota bacterium
CTGAAAGCCTCGCTGATAGCGTCGATCACTCGCATGCCCCATTCAACAACTATTTCACCCATATCCGCGATAAAACCTGCCAGTGCTAATACGCCCTCATGGAGCGTTCCTACCACAGTGGTAACGAACTCGGTGAATCCTCCGATCAGGTCTACAATAATTCCTCCAATAACATCTGAATACGTTATCTCTTTTGGGAGTTCACCAGTCTCGTCCATCTCAAAACCGGTCCACGGGATCAACCTAATCAAGTCTGTGGCTAGCCCGACTGTTTGCGTTGTATCCAGATCGTTATAATTCGCCACTCTGTTCTCCATATCCTCGTCCGAGTAAAGCAGCAGGTCCAGTATTATCTCCGCATCGTCAGCATCCACTTCGCCGGAGATCACGCTGACCACGGGGCCTGAAGCGTATTCTCCTTCTTCCATATCCGAAAACTCCAGTTCCTCGATAACATCGCCGATCTCGTCTGGTACATCGTCTGGGATGCCGTCATCGTCACCTTCTTCTTCACCTATATTTTCTTCCAAATTTTCTTCTATCACCTCTTTTGAAGAATTAGCCGGAGGAAAAAACGAATCCACGTGTGATTGGATGAAGTCAGAGTCGGTAGAATCACTACCATGAAAAAAGACATGGGTCGATGCAGCCTGGTCTGAGCAAACTTCACTCAATCTACTTCCTCCGGAATCCTCGACTTAATCGTAATACATTCATATAAATATTTCCTACTCAAGAGTTTGTCAGATTTTGCAGAACTTATCTCCGCTCATTTGATAGGGATGCCTCGTGATCTTAGTGATATTCGACTTTTTTCAATAATTATTGTGAGATAGGTGATGAGAGAGATCACCACCGTGGTTCCAACATCTACCCGACCACTGCGCCCTCTTCTTCTATATCCATATCCTCGAAACGTTCCACCTTCAACCTTTCTATGTCCATGGAAGGTTCTTCTCCCATGACCAGTTCGGCAGTGACTTTATCCACCATGGGAGAGACCATGAAGCCGTGGCCGCTGAATCCGTTCACATGGTAGAGGCGCTCGACTTCAGGAGCGGGACCCAAAATGGGCTGGGCGTCCGGCGTTGTGTCATAAAGACCGGCCCACTGCCTTATCATGTTGACTCCACTAAACCTCGGTATGAAGTCCAACAAAGTGTCGGAAAAGGTCTTCAAGAACCATAGGCTTCCCTTCTGGTTTATCCCGGGTTCTTCGTCTGGATTTCCGATACCTCCTACTATATTACCGTGTTCGCTCTGGCTGAAGTATATGCCGTGCTTGAAAGATATGACCATGGGTTCCAAAAAACGCTCGAAAGGTTCTGTCACCATGATCTCGTGTCTTACCGGAACGTTCGGGATCTCGGCGCCCGCCATCTCCGCAACCTGCGAAGACCATCCACCGGCCGCTTTACGTTCTCCTTGAACTCTTCTGCCTCTTCCTCGTCATACTCCCGATAGAGTAGCATGTCAAGTATCTTCTCCGCATCGTCGTAGTCAACTTCGCCGGAGATTATGCTCACCACGGCGCCGGAAGCTTCTTCATTCTCATCGAAATCTATATCTGAGAATTCTAGCTCCTCGATAATTTCTGCGATATGTTGGGGCGCCGTATATGGTATACCGCCGTCATTATCTTCTTTCAAATTTTTTTCTATATCTTCATCTATCACCTCATTTGAAGAACTAGACAGAGAAAAGGATGGGTCAGCAGGGTATTAGATTACCTCAAATTATTAGTTGCAAAAATTTTGTTATGAATTATTTCCATGGATGAATTTAAAATATAAAGTCCTGTAAATAAATTGAATAAAACTACGGATAAAATCAACCAGTGGATAAAATTATATTCTAATAAATATAAGGCTAACGAAGTCACTATCAACATAATCCCTAATACAAACGAGGATTTTGTGATAAAATTTAAAAAACTTTTATTAATTCTATACCTCCTTTCGAACTTATCCATATTCTTTGAGTATCGTTTAGATAATTTTTTCAAAGAGGAATATTTCATCCAGATCAAATTAAAAAAACTCGTAAGCACTATCATTATAGATAAGACAATCATAATCTGGATTACTCCCGTTGAAAACGTTTCTGATCTAATTGGATTATAACTATGCCTTAGAAGGACCGCTAAGTCAATGGATATGATTATCACAGAGAGCAATACCTCTTTTTTATGCCCAAGCATATTTTATTCCTCCCAAACCTCGACTAAAACTATAATAGCTAAACTTACGGTCCAAATCCCTATTAGAGCTAATCCTGGATTTAGTGTCATTATTCCTCCTATTATCATTCCTATTCCAGCAAGAAGTATATAAACTAAAATTGCTGTAACAACAATTTCTCCCCAATCTATTGAGGAGGATCCCAAATCTAGTGAGGATATGAAATTATCTACTATATCTCCGATATCTCCTTCAGAGATAATGTTAGCACTTATATAATAAGAGGCGAATGACATTATCTCGTGAAATCTAATAGCTGGTTCCCAAAATTCGCTAGTCTTTACTATGGTAAGATTGTAATCACTGAAGAAAGAGGCTATCTCTTCTTCAGACGTGTTTGTATCTATTTGTTGAAGAATGTCACCTATGTTTGTTTGATTTATTAATTTCTCTCCACGTTGACTTGGGATCGTTTTAGCACTGCTTAAAACATCTATTATTCTGTTTTCTATCCTACTCAATACCCACTCACTAAGGGCTTTCACCATCTCCCCGACCTCGTTCACCGCGTCCCTTACAGCGCTGAAAGCCTCGCTGATAGCTCCTATAACCCTCATACCCCAGTCCTTGAGTATCTCATCGAGGTTGGTCAGGAAGCCCGCCACATAGACGAAGCCCGAGACCAGCACGTCCGCTATATCCTCGAGGAGGTCCGTGATATAGTCAAACCATTCATCGAAGACATCTGTCCAATCTCCGGGTTCATCACCGAGTTCACCCATCTCGAAGCCTGTCCACGGGATCAGCTGAATAACGTCGAGGTGGATAC
>PWHJ01000037.1 GCA_003554865.1 Bacteroidota bacterium
CCGGGTCGTAGAAACGCATAACCCTTTGCCCCCAGGGCTGCTCTGTTATCTCATGCAGAAATATAACATTATTTACCTTTAGTTTCCTCAAGATACTTTCTAAGTCGTCCGTTTCAAAATAAAGTTCAAAGTTATGCGTTTTCCTTATTTCGTTACTATTTTCTTCTCCCAAAAGCCTCAGGTAGTGTTCCTCTAAATGAATCGCAAAGTCGCCTTCAAAGGTGACATTCTCACCAAAGTCATATTTTACCTTTTGTTCCAAAATATTTTCATAAAAGTTTCTTGCCACCTTTATATTTTTTACAACAATTAGTGGACATACAAATTGCAATGCCAGCACTCCCCTAAAACTATTTCAAGATAACGATCCGCTCTATGCAACTTCGTATTGTTAGCCATAGCGGAATAATACAACTTACCCAAAGTATAAATTAGCGGTAGGTAATTACACCTGATTCATAATAAGCAACATCGTCCATAAACCTATCATGGATATTCCCACCAAAATAGCAAAATTTGCGTAAATTTTCCTGAGCAACTTTCGTTGTGTTGGAGACTTCAGCAAATAACTTTGTTTCATATTCTGGCACCCCAGCTAATGCACCCCAATAGACCCTGACATTTAGTTTCATCATTGGCTACTTGTGATAAAATCCCTTATTCGTTCATTAATGACTACTGTTTCAGCTATTAAGGCGTGACCTCCTTTTTCAAAGGATACCAGCACCGAATTATTAATATGCTTATTTAGGAATTCTGCATGGTCATAGGTTACAAGGAAATCATCCTTGGCATGAAATATTATAGTAGGCACTGATATTGTTCCCATCGCCTCACCGGTTAGGGGTCTGATCTTAGCTTCATGGATGTTTCCGGGGCTCCGGGGGCTCATTGGGTGCATAAAGTCGAGCATATTATCGGCATATTTTTTGTCTTCAGGGCTGAGTTCCTCATATAAAATTTGTGGAATACCAACCATCTCCGCAAATTGGGATCGAAACATTTTTAACACAAGCCAAAAGCTGAAATCCGATTTCTGGATAGTGTTTATAACTTTTGTGCTCATAGGAATCTCATCACCCATGAACATAGATACAGATGAAAGCAGAACTAAAGCGCTCCTCCGATCGGGGTAGTCGTGTGCAAATTGAAGAGCAGATGGGCCGCCAGCAGAAGCTCCGAGAATAACCGCTTGATCGATTTCCAGGTGGTCAAGCAGAGCGGCGTAAATAGCAGCTTGATTCTCTACGGTTGATTCTTCTATGAAAGGAGAGCGCAAATATCCAAACCGTGAAACCGAAACAAACTTAAATCCATCCCCGAGAGCTTTCTTGCCGATCAACATTCCCTGATCATAACCACCTCCGGCTCCGTGAATAAGGAGAGCGGCCGGGCCTTCACCTTCAACCGCATACTCTATCTCACCATATTCCGTCGAGAAAACGTCACTTCCCTTAAGCACCCTCTGTCTAGCATCAGCTATTCCACCACGGAACTGAATATATAAAACTGTAAACAAGACTATTAGTAAAATAACAATAAATAGAATAACCTTTTTCATGATTATACCTCTTCTCCTCAAACTCACTTTATAAAGACACGATTAAACAAGAATAACACAGGATTCAGCCATATTATGCTAAATGATTCTTTGCCCCCCCCAGCAATTCTTTTTATCACTTCTTTGGAAACGCCTCCTTTAGCACATCTCACCCGTATTGCAAGATAACAGTTTTGCTTTGTTCATCGTTTCATCCGGAAATAAAAGCCGGTACATATTTTCCCCCTTGATCAGATTTTTCTCGGATTCATTTATGTCAAAAGTATCGACGGTCATGCCCATGCCTGCGGCGAGTAGCAGCATTATCCGTGTATTGGATGATAATAAAATAGATCGAGTGGTGTTATGTCCCGGGGAGGTAATGGGGAGCAATAATTAATTCTTGCTCCCGCACAATATATTAAATTGCATCATTTAATCTCTGTAAGATTTCTTCTTTTAATTTCATGTAAAACTTTTCATTAAATCTAATCTTCGTTCTTGTTTTTTTAGATAATGATATTGCTTCATTTGGACAATGGTGCACACATTTAAAACAAAACTCACATCTATTGCTTTTATATTGAGGATACTTCCCAACTCTGCTCCAACACTTTCGCATACAATCATTAACACATTTATTACAACCTACACATTTGTCTCTTAATAACTTGAGCTTATGTTTATAGGCTTTGCCCAAAACTTTATTAGGATAACTAAATATTGTGTATATTTTAAATCGAGGTATTTTTGCTTTATTAGTATTACTGTTGATGATATGTTCTATTTTATTAACATCTGATTTTATCTTATTAGCAATGTTTTTTTCGTAATCAAGCATAAAAGATAACGGTGGAAATAGCAATACACCGTCAGTGGCAGGAGCTTTATATACAGAATAACCATTTATATAAATGTTTTTAGTTAAACACTTTTTTGCAAACTCCCTTAAAGTATTGCCTGAGCATAAGCCACATGTTGTAAATGCAAAAGCCTTCTTTGACTTTTGTAGTGGTGGTATGTTATTAATAAATTCCATCATAGAAGTAGAAGGAGAACAATGATATGTAGGAAAAGCAAGAATTAATATTTCATAGTTCTTTAATAACTCATAATCAAATTCAAAATTAATTGAACTTATATCTACGAAAAATGAACCAAACATTTTGTGATATATTTCAGCAATAGTTTTGGTGCTTCCTGCCCCTGAATGGTACAAGATTAATATTTTATTATTATTCTCCATGTCCTGACCCCTAAATCCTTAATTTTAAAACATACTACAGATGATTTCTCCAAATTTATAGCAGATTACATATATTGCTGTTGTTACGCATAATCCATCTGATACGTCTTATCCCTATCCAAAAATGCTCTCATTGTTAAGAACCCACTAATCGTAAGTGCTACTAGGATTATCAAAAATCATTTTATAAATCGTACATAATATGTTTAACATGATA
>PWHJ01000059.1 GCA_003554865.1 Bacteroidota bacterium
AGAGCGGCTTAAATATAAATGGAAGCATATAATATGCTGACTAATAAACATATAGATGATTTTAATATAAATTAATGCGCTTGAGCAGTAATAACTTAAGTCAAGTGCGAAACTTTAGTCATTAATTAACAAAAACTTTAGAATCAGTCATAATGCAAAAAACAGTTGTTGCTGTACTATTACTGCCGCTTTTTTTTCAGGCCTGCGTTCAGAAAAAACAGCTTCAGTATATGCAGGATGTTGAAAAACTTTCCGACTATTCCCCACCTAAGCACGAATACGTTATTCAACCGGGAGATCTTTTATATGTTAGAATTTTAACAATTGACATGGCTTTTCATGAAATGTTCGAGCCCGACACAAGAAATCGCGAAAGGGTCATGACCAACGAGGCAGGATTGTTTATTGAAGGGTACAGCGTAAATGAGCAAGGATATATCAAACTGCCTCTTTTAAATGATATTCATGTAGCAGGTCATACAACAGAGGGGGCAAAAAAACAGGTACAGAAAAAAGTTGATGAGCTTTTCAAAGATGCAAAAGTTGATCTGAAGCTATTGAATTTCAAGGTTACAGTTATGGGAGAAGTTGTCAGACCGGGTGTATACAATAATTACCTTAACCAGTTCACTCTTTTTGATGCTTTGGCAAAAGCCGGTAATATAACCGAATACGGAAACCGAAGAAACGTATTGATCATGAGACAGGGAAATAAGGGCACCTCAACTATGCATGTTGATCTTACAAGTGCCGGCGTACTGCAATCGGAAGCATACTATCTCAGACCCAATGATGTTATAATTGTGGAGCCCAACACAACCAGGGTCTTCAGTCTTAATGTTCCCACCTTCAGCTTTGCATTTTCTGCCATAAGCACATTTTTGTTGTTATTGAATTTTTTTAAATAAACATATAAAATGGATTACAACAAAGAGCAGTTTTTTCAGGAAGAAACCATTGATGTGAAAAAATATCTGTTCAAGGTACTGCATAACTGGCACTGGTTTTTAATTTCTCTTATTCTGGCTATTGCTGCCGCATACTACATCAACAGATTTTCCGAACCCGTTTACAATGTGGGAGGTGCCACTGTAATGGTCAGGCATGAAAGAATGAGACCGGGCGGTATGGAGGGATTCATTGAAAGCTTTGAGCTTGTTCAGTCCCGGACAACAATTCAAAACCACATAGAAATCCTTCGATCATACACTTTAAGCAGAAGGGCAATGGAAGAACTTGATTTTGGAATCACTTATGTGGCTATGGGAAGGTTTAAAAATTCTAAAATGTACAAAAATTCCGATATCCGGGTACATCAAGACACCACCCGTTATCAGCGCAAGGGTTATCCTGTTTATGTTACTATTTTAAACGAAGATGAATACCGTCTTGAAATTGACGATGATATTGGAGTTAACCGCATTATGAAATTCGGCGAGCAATTTGAACATGAAATGTTCAGTTTCAACATAACCCTTGAGAACAACGATTATACACATGAAAAATACTACTTTACAATAAATGATCTCAACTCGCTTGCAAGCCGCTACAGAAATAATCTCGAAATTGAAGTTAACGATCCTCAAACAGGATCTGTTCTGTTTTTGTCCTCTACCGGGAAAGTTCCAGGACAGGAAGTCAACTACCTTAACAAGCTGATGGAACTCTTCATACGAACCGACCTGGAGGAAAAAAACCAGACAGCAATAAACACTATTGATTTTATTGACGAACAGTTGATTGACATAACCGACTCACTTAACCGTGTGGAAAATGAGCTGGAACAGTTCAGGCTCGAGCATAAAATCATGAATCTCAGCCATGAAGGGCAGCTTGTTTTCAACAAGCTGGAGAGTTTTCACAGTGAAAAGGTAGAGCTCAATATCAAGCAAAATTATTTTGATTATCTTTTAAATTATCTCTCTGATAAAACCTCATACAATGATATAATTGCTCCTTCTGCAATAGGAATAGCCGACCCGCTTTTAAATTCTCTGATAGATCAGCTTAACCAGTTGCACAACGAACATAACATGCTGTCATTCAACGTCAAGAAGGACAATCCAAGGCTGGTCAAACTTGAAAAAACCATAGAAAGCTCATCACAAGTTTTGCGGGAAAACTTGCAGTCAATGGTGGCCGCCAACCAAATTGCCATGAAAGACGTAAAAAACCGGATTGAAAAAGTGGAGGGCGAAGTGATGGAACTTCCCTTGAGAGAAAGGCAAATGCTGGGCAAGGAAAGGCGTTTTGAACTTAATAATGAGCTTTATACTTATCTTATGGAAAAACGTGCAGAAGCAAGCATTGCCAAAGCAGCCAATATCTCCGATAACAAGGTGCTGGATTTTGCAAGAGCCGAGAATGCAACCATGGTTACCCCCAAAAAAAACAGAAACTATTTCCTTGCTCTCTTTGCGGGCCTGGGACTACCAGTGCTGCTTATTTTGCTCAGGGATTTTTTCAACACTAAAATAAATGAAATCAGCGAAATAGAAAATAAAATTAATCTCCCTATAATAGGTAATATAAGCAACAACAGGTTTAAGACCGAAATTCCCGTTTTTGTATATCCAAAATCTGCAATTGCAGAATCTTTCAGAGGTATGCGAACTAACCTTCAATATCTTCTGAAAAAGGACAAAAAGCATGTAATTTCGATAACCTCAGCGGTAGCCGGTGAGGGTAAAACCTTTTGCGCTATAAACCTGTCCTTTATCATTGCCATGACAGGTAAAAAAACACTTCTTGCCGGCCTCGATCTCCGCAAGCCGATGATCAACTCGATTCTGAGTGTTGAGGATTCTTGCGGTCTCAGCACTTATCTGATCGGGAACAACTCTGCGGATGAAATAATAAAAAAAACCGACAATGAATTCCTTGACATAATCAGTTCGGGGCCTCTTCCCCCAAATCCAGCCGAATTGCTTCAATCGGAGAGAATGGAAGAACTAGTATCCCTTATGAAAAAAAGGTATGATTATATTATATTTGACACTCCGCCGGTGGCATTTGTCTCAGATGCCATAATAGCAAGCACTTACAGTGATTTAACAATGTTCGTTATCCGGCAGAATTTTTCTAACAAACATGTAGTTAATCTGGTAAATGATCTTAAAAATAAAAAAGACTTCACCAATATGAGCCTGCTGATAAATGACATTAAGATTCCCGGATATTACGGCTACGGATATTACAGTTTCAGTAACCGTCAATACAAAAACCACGGTTATTACGGGGAAGATGACAAACCGCAGGGATTTTCTGCAAAAGTGAAACAATTTTTCAATAGTTAAAGGAAATTATGGCTGTAACCAACAAGAAACCTCTTTGGTTTGCCGCATATACGAAATCGCGTGCCGAGAAAAAAACCCTTAAAGCATTACAGGAACAAAATATTGAAGCATGGCTGCCCCTTCAGAAAAAGATGAAGCAGTGGAGTGACCGGAGGAAGCTAGTAGAGGAGCCGCTTATAAAATCCTATATTTTTGTTAAAATTACAAGGGAAGAATATCTGAAGGTGCTCAACACAAAAGGAGTGGTCAGTTTTATAATATTCGAAGGCAAGGCAGTACCAATACCGGAGGATCAGATATACATCCTGAAAAAGCTGGTAGATACAGACGCAGAAATGGACGTGACCCAGGAGAAACTTGAAATAGGAGATGAGGTAAAAGTTGTTACCGGTCCACTTTTTGGACTTGTTGGCCATCTGGTCAATTATCGGGGAAAACAAAAGGTTATGATGCAAATCGAGCAAACCGGTCACACAATTCTTATTACTATTCCCAGAAGCTATCTGGAATTGAACAAATGAGCACCTTTGGCATATTCACCCAACTCAGTCGTATAACAAACAACAGGCTTATATAAAGAGGCTGAGTTTTAAAAAACAGAGATGAGGGTTTTTTCAATCATTTTTACTGCATTTATTTTTCTGGGCTCACCCCTGAAAGCCCAGAATGTTCCGGAGCACATATCCAATAAGCCTCTTTATGAATTTATTGACGAGCTTGCCAACGACCATATTATAGAAATTTCAAGTGCCGTTAAACCCTATTCCAGGCAGTTAATTTCCATTAAGTTAAAAGAGGCATACAGGCAAAAAGAAAAACTAAGTGACAGGCAGCTTTTTGAGCTGAATATGTATCTCAACGATTTTTCACTTGAGCTGAATGAAAAAACTGAAAGCAAATTTGCACTTGTAAAAAAGGACAGCACATTTTTGTGGAGTCTGCTGCCCCCTACTCTCATTTACAAAGACTCCCTTTTCCGTTTCAACCTCAAACCCGTCTACGGGATACAATATTGCACAAACGAAAACGACAGCCTGCGGCACACATGGGGCGGACTTGCAGTCCATTCCTATGTGGGTGAAAACTGGTCGGTTTGGGCCAGCCTGCGCGACAATCAACAAAAAGGCGGCCGGCTTGCAAGACCCTCATATCTGACTCAATCTCAGGGAGGTGCCTACAAGGGTCTTACAGGCGGAGGAAAAGGAGGCGAGTTTAGTGAAATGAGAGCAGGCATATCCTGGTCCTGGTCATGGGGAAGTTTAAGTTTTGAAAAAGATCATGTTATGATGGGTGATAATTACCACAGTCCCAGCATACTCTCGGGGCGAACCCCATCATATCCAATGATAAAGCTTCAAATGCAGCCGACACACTGGCTGGATTTCCACTATCATCACGGCTGGCTTGTGTCGAAAGTTGTAGACAGTTTGCGAAGTTATGTCCCTTATGAAGGTGCACCTGAGAGAGTCATATACCAGCCCAAGTACATATCAGCCAACATGTTTACAATAACTCCCATAGAAAAACTTGATATATCAGTTGGCAACTCAATTATATACAGTGACATGGACGTTTATCCCGGCTACCTGATACCTTTTGCCTTCTACAAGTCGATCGTGCACACCCAAAGTCAGTATACCGGACACAACCACAACTCGGCCATGTTTTTCAACTTAAGCAGCAGAAACATAAAGCACCTCCATTTGTACGGAACATGGTTTGTAGATGAATTTTCTGTAACCCGTATAGGTGACGATGAGCGAACCAATTTTACAGGAACAAAAGCAGGTTTCCGCCTGAGTAACTGGCCAATTCCAAATACAGCCATTACGGCCGAATATACTTTCACCTATCCAAAAACCTACCAGCACCGCACCCCTTCAACAACTTTTGAAACAAACCGGTTCAATCTCGGGCATTATCTCACAGATAACGCGCGGGAGCTTTATCTTGCACTTAGTATTAAACCTTTCAGGGGACTTTCTATTGATTTTTCCTACCTGATTGCAGAGAAGGGAAATGTTGTCCCATATTTGTACGGGGAAGGAAGGGTAGACCGTGATCCGTTCATGGAGGAGGTGGTCTGGAGCAACAAGACACTCTCTTTAAAAACACGTTACTCATTTTACAACAATTTCAGTATTTTTGCCGAGTTTTACCAAAAAGATATCCAGGGCTTTGATAAAGACGGAACTTCGGCCGGGGAATACCTTGATATGTTCACCCCGGAAATTTTTCACGGATGGACAAATACACTCAGCTTTGGAATGCAGCTTGGCTTCTGAAATATAATAGCCGGAGTTTTCAAATATCAGTAAGTTTTTTTTCAAAATACAATAAGTAAAAATGATAACACCTGAAGTTCTGACAGCCTTTTTGATAACTCTTTTTGCCGGACTTGCAACAGGTATTGGAAGTACCCTGGCTTTTTTCACCAAGACCACCAACACCAGGTTTCTTGCCGTGGCACTTGGTTTTTCAGCAGGGGTTATGATATATATTTCCATGGTGGAGCTATTTTTCACAGCCCGGGAAACGATTGTAGAGGAGATGGGGAAAAGCAAAGGAGAGTGGATAAACCTTGCCTCTTTTTTCGGGGGTATACTTCTTATAGCCATTATCGACAGGCTGGTGCCTTCAGCTGAGAACCCACATGAAATAAAAAAAGTTGAAGATATTGAAGACAAAAACGGGAGCAAAAAAATCAAGCTTAAAAGGCTTGGACTACTGGCAGCCATTGCTATTGCAATTCATAATTTTCCGGAGGGGATGGCAACCTTCTTTGCTTCATTGCATGACCTGTCAGTCGGCATCCCCATAGCAATAGCGATAGCCATACACAATATTCCGGAGGGGATAGCCATATCGGTCCCCATATACTTTTCAACCGGAAGCAGGCGAAAAGCGTTTTTCTATTCTTTCCTCTCCGGGCTGGCTGAGCCCCTGGGAGCAGTGGCCGGGTTTCTCATTCTCGGGCCCATCATGAATGATCTGGTTTTCGGCATTATATTCGCCTCCATTGGAGGTATAATGGTTTTTATTTCATTTGACGAATTGCTGCCTGCCGCCAGGGAATACGGGGAGCATCATCTTTCGGTTTACGGACTCGTTGCCGGAATGGCAGTAATGGGAATATCTCTTGTTATATTGTAATAAACACCCAATGACCTAAAGTCATTATTTTCAGGATTTAAGTTTTTAAATAAGTAACCGGGACCATCATTTAACTTTTTGCTCAAGCTCTTTTAAAAACAGACTTGCAGTCCACTCAACAGTTTCTTTCACCGGCGTGAATTGAAAAGATAAAGCCTCTTTAGTCTTCTGATTTGAATAATAAGTACGGCTGCGTCCGGCACGTGCCATTTCCCGGGTAAAAGCCGGAGATGAAAAAAAGAGCTTGCTTCTTATCCATTCAAGCCTCCAGCCAATCTCCGTCAACATTACCGAGGCGTGAACAGAGGGCGGTCTTTTGCCCAAATTTTCGGCAATCATTTCAAACAGCATTTTGTAGGAAATATTTTCAGAATTCAAAATAAAGCGCTCCCCGCTTAGCGGCTTTTTTACAAGTTCGGTCATACAACGGCAAACATCACGTACATCGACAAATCCGGTTACTCCCTCTGTATAATATTTCATTCCCTTGTATACCCTGTAAAAAAATGAGGGGCTGCCCTTTCTCCAATTGCCCGGGCCGAGTATAACAGAAGGATTAACTATTACCGCATCAAGGCCTTCATTAATGCCACGCCATACCTCCATCTCCGAAAAAAATTTACTTACAGAATAAGCACTTTTACGCGGGGAATATTTCCAGATATTTTCCTCATCAGTCAACCGTCCGTCATAATCCCTCCCCAGAGCAGCAACGGAGCTTACATGGCACAATCTTCCAACTCCCCTTTTCAAACAAGCCGTAACAAGGTTAGAGGTCCCGTCTATGTTGTTTTTGATCATTGCATTGGCATCCGAGGGGTTAAATGAAACTGACGAAGCGGCATGGTATACAAGACCAACACCGTCCATCGCATCTTCAAGAGCCATGTAATCAAGCATATCAGCATCTACCCATTCAATCCTGGAAAAAAACTTATCTACATTATCAGTATAAAAACCGAAAACTTTTTTTGTGAAATCCGTGCCGGAACTTTTTCTTTTGAGAGCCCTGATCTTTTCGTTCTCCAACGTCAGCAGGTAAAGAAGATGAGAACCGACAAAGCCCGTGCCGCCTGTGACCACTATCATGCCTGTTATTTTTTAAAAGGAGTTGAAAATTTCTTACAAATATTAATTATTTTAGCAACAATTTAAAACTTTAAATCAAATCCATTATGTTCTCAGGAATTGTAGAAGAAGCCGCCCCCGTTGTTGACCTGAAAAAGGAAGAAGGCAACCTGCATATCACTATGGAATGCTCTTTTGCAAATGAGCTGAAAGTTGACCAGAGTATTTCACATAACGGAGTATGCCTTACAGTTGTAAAAGCAACAGATAAAACATACACAGTAACAGCCGTTAAGGAAACTCTGGAAAAATCCAACCTGGGCCTTCTCAAACCCGGCGATAAAGTAAACCTTGAACGAAGCCTGCGAATGGACAGTCTCCTGGACGGCCATCTCGTACAGGGCCATGTAGATCAAACCGCTACCTGCACTGACGTAAGAGAAGCGGAAGGAAGCTGGTATTTTGCATTCGAATACGAACCTTCTTCAGATGAATTTATAACAGTCGAAAAAGGTTCTATTTCTGTTAACGGGGTTAGTATGACCGTTGTAAACTCAAAAGAGGGATCATTTGAAATGGCAGTAATCCCTTTTACTTATGAGGTTACCAATTTCCACCAGATTAAGCCAGGTACGGTGGTTAACCTTGAATTCGACGTTATCGGCAAGTACATTTCCAAAATTGTCAAGCAGCAGCTGGGACGTTAACCTATTGTAAAATAGTTTACAAAGCTGAATTTTTAGGGTAGGCAAATTGTTTTTTTACAAACATAAGTCTATCTTTGTAAACTTTTTGTCTAAGGAAAGGATTGTTAATTGGGAATAGTAATTACTGCGGATAATAAAAGGTATGACTAAAAATGGCAAATAAATTTCCGGAATACAAACAACTCGATCTTCCATTTATAAACAATGAAGTCCTTGAAATGTGGAAAAGGGAAAAAACTTTTGAAAAAAGCCTTTCCACAAGAAAAGGAAAAAAGAGTTTCGTATTTTATGAAGGACCCCCGTCGGCCAACGGCATTCCCGGCATTCATCATGTAATGTCGCGTGCCATAAAGGACCTTTTCTGCAGATATAAAACCCTAAAAGGATACTACGTTGAAAGAAAAGCGGGGTGGGACACTCACGGTCTGCCGGTTGAATTGAGCGTGGAAGAAAATATGGGTATAAGCAAGGAAGATATCGGCAAAACCATCTCTATTGAAGATTTCAACAATGCCTGCCGGAAGGAGGTAATGAAATACACCGACGTATGGAAAGACCTTACCCATAAAATGGGTTACTGGCTTGATATGGATAACCCATACATTACATACGATAACCGTTACATTGAAACTCTCTGGTACCTGCTCAAGCAGTTATTTGAAAAAGGCTTCCTTTACAAAGGGTATTCAATTCAGCCCTATTCTCCTGCTGCAGGCACCGGACTAAGCACTCATGAACTAAATCAGCCCGGCTGTTACCGCGATGTAAAGGACACTTCCCTTGTTGCACAGTTTAAAGTCATACGCAACGAAAAATCGGAACCTTTTTTCAGGGACATTTCAACCGACCTGTTTCTGCTGGCATGGACGACAACTCCATGGACACTGCCCTCCAACACTGCGCTTGTGGTGGGAGAGGATATAACTTATGTAAAAGTCCTCACATACAACCAATATACGGGTACGCCCATAACGGTAATACTTGCCAAAGACCTTTTAAATACTTATTTCCCGGAAAAAAACAGCCGGCTTGACTTCAACGATTACAAAACTGGAGACAAAAATATCCCCTACAGGATTCTGGAAGAGTTCAGCGGGAAAGATCTTGAGGGAATACGTTATGAACAGCTTCTGCCCCTTTCTAAACCCGAAAATGGCGACGCCTTTCTGGTTATTACAGACGATTATGTAACCACTGAGGAGGGGACGGGCATTGTTCACATAGCTCCCAGTTTTGGAGCTGACGACTTCCGCATAGGCAAATTGCAAGGTATAGGTGCATTGACTCTGGTAGACAAACAGGGCAAGTTCACAGAAGAGGCCGGATGGCTTGCAGGCAAATATGTTAAAAACGAATACAGCGACTCCCTGTCGGATGATGACACTACAACCGATACAGAAATAGCAATTCATCTAAAAAAAGAGAACAAGGCTTTTAAAGTTGAAAAGTACGTTCACTCTTATCCGCATTGCTGGCGAACCGACAAACCTATATTGTACTACCCTCTGGATTCCTGGTTTATCAAAACCACCGCCGCTAAGGATAGGCTTATTGAACTCAATGACACAATTAACTGGAATCCTGAATCAACCGGGATAGGCCGTTTTCGGAAATGGCTCGAAAATCTGGTTGACTGGAACCTTTCGCGGACCCGCTTCTGGGGGACTCCTCTTCCAATTTGGGTAAGCGAAGACAGGGAAGAAATGAAATGCATCGGTTCTGTTGGAGAGCTGAAAAAGGAAATAGAAAAATCGGTTCAAGCAGGGATAATGGAAAATAACCCGTTGTCGGAATTCAAGGAAAATGATTTTTCAGAAGATAATTACAATATTCTGGACCTTCACCGCCCTTATGTTGACAGCATTGTACTTGCATCTGAATCTGGCAAAAAAATGTTTCGCGAGCCTGATCTTATCGATGTCTGGTTTGATTCCGGGGCTATGCCTTACGGCCAGTTACATTACCCTTTTGAAAACAGTGAAGTATTTAATGACTATTTCCCGGCCGATTTTATTGCCGAAGGTGTTGACCAGACACGGGGATGGTTTTTCACCCTCCATGCAATTGCCTGTTTATTGTTCGATAATGTGGCATTTAAAAATATTGTCTCCAACGGACTGGTTGTTGACAAACACGGAAATAAAATGTCAAAGCGGCTCGGTAATGTAGTTGACCCTTTCGAAATAATTAAAAAATACGGTGCAGATACCCTGCGCTGGTATATGATAACAAATGCCCAGCCGTGGGATAACCTTAAATTTGATGAAGCAGGTGTTGAAGAGGCAAAGCGAAAATTTTTCGGCACGCTTTACAATACATACTCTTTCTTCGCCCTATATGCCAACATTGACGGATTTACACACAGAGAAGAAATCGTTCCCCTTCACAGGCGTCCGGAAATTGACAGATGGATAATCTCCCTTCTCCACTCTCTTGTAAAAAAGGTGGAGGAGTCTTATGAAAATTACGACCCCACAAGAGCCGGCAGGATTATCCAGCACTTTACAACGGAACACCTCAGTAACTGGTATGTAAGACTTAACCGCAAGCGTTTCTGGGGGGGCGAAATTTCAGAAAGTAAAATTGCAGCCTACCAGACTCTCTACGAGTGCCTTGAAACATTATCTGTTCTTGCCTCGCCGATAGCCCCGTTTTATGCTGACAAACTTTTTAAAGATCTGAACAGTGTTTCCAAAAACCATAAGGAGGGGTCGGTACACATTGCTCATTTCCCTGTTCCCCGTGAAGAGTTCATAGACAATGAACTTGAGGAGAGGATGGATCTTGCACAGAGAATATGTTCAATAGTTCTGTCACTTCGAAGAAAGGTGGGTATAAAAGTAAGACAGCCACTGAAAAAAATCCTTATCCCTTTGCTTGAAAGTGATCTGAAAAACAATATCGAGGCGGTTAAACCCCTCATTATCAGGGAAACAAACGTAAAGGAGATTGAGTATATATCCGACACCTCCGATGTTCTTGTAAAAAAGATAAAGCCAAACTATAAATCACTTGGACCTAAATATGGGTCCGCAATGAAGGTGATTGAATCAAAGCTTAACAACTTTACTCAAAACGATATAGTTGAGCTGGAGCAAACCGGTAATTACACTTTTGAAACTGAAGACAACCGACAAATCAACCTAACTCTGGAGGATGTGGAAATCCACTCTGAGGACATTCCGGGATGGCTTGTAGGCAATGATGGTCCTCTTGCCGTTGCCCTTGATGTGACGGTAACCGAGGAGCTTAAACATGAAGGTATTGCACGTGAATTCATAAACCGCATCCAAAATCTGAGAAAAGAAAGCGGCTTGGATGTTATTGATAAGATTGCCATATTTATTAAAAAACACGAGGCCATCAATTCGGCCGTTGAAAAACACAAAAACTACATAACTTCACAAACCCTTGCCAACAGAATTGATCTGGTTGATGAGATGGGCAATAAAAATGCCATACCTGTTAAAATTGATGAGGACATTGAAACGTTAATCAAAATTCAAAAGGAATCATAGTTTACAGGAGCACATGTCATAATTTTTTTTTAATTTTAACAACATTTAACTAAAACTTGGTAGAGATGGGAGAAAACCAGAAAACAGAGAAAACAAGGTACTCAGATCAGGAGCTGGAGGAATTCAAGCAAATTATCCTGGAAAAACTTGAAAAAGCAAGAAAAGACTACAATTTGCTTAAAAGCACAATAACACAGGGCGACAGCAACGATGTACAAGATACCTCGCCCACATTCAAAGTGCTTGAAGAAGGAGCTTCCACGTTATCCAAGGAGGAAGCCGGCAATCTTGCCCAAAGGCAGCTGAAATTTATTCAGCACCTGCAGGCAGCCCTTGTGAGAATTGAACACAAAACATACGGGATTTGCCGGGAAACCGGAAAGCTGATTTCAAAAGAACGCCTTCGCGCTGTTCCTCATGCCACATTGAGCATTGAAGCAAAACAAAAACAGAAGTAGCCCCTGTCTTTCCCCCGGCGGGATGAAATAAGGGCAACCAACCGTTTTTGTTTCGCCGGTGAAAGCCTATGCATATAAGCAACATATGAACTTATCAACAAGACAAAAATCTTTCATTCTCATCTTGTTAGTTCTCATGGCGGACCAAACCCTGAAAATATGGGTTAAAACAAATATGGTCCTCGGTGAAGAAATACCCGTTCTGGGAAACTGGTTTATTATACATTTCACAGAAAACGTCGGGATGGCTTTCGGGATAGAACTTGGAGGAGAGCTGGGCAAAACAATACTAAGTCTTTTCAGAATAGCCGCAGTTATTGCTATCGGATGGTATATACTACATTTGATGAAGGTAAAAGCTCCTTGCGGACTGGTAATGTTTCTGTCTCTTATACTGGCCGGGGCTATGGGAAACATAATTGACAGCGCTTTTTACGGGATGATCTTCAATGAAAGCTATCATCAACAAGCAACCTTTTTACCTGAAGAAGGCGGTTATGCACCTTTCCTTCACGGGAGGGTTGTTGACATGCTCTATTTCCCTATAATAAGGGGTAATTATCCTGAATGGCTCCCTTTTTTGGGAGGAGAACGCTTTATTTTTTTCAGACCGGTTTTCAACATAGCAGATGCGGCAATTACCACTGGAGTTGCAGGAGTTTTAATATTTTACAAGGGTTTTTTTCATAAGCATTAACTGGCACTAACACAAGGTCTTATTTGTAACTTAATACTACAACACAATAAATCCTAAAAAAACCGTCTTATCACATAAAGCAATACGCTTATAATAACACTTATCAAAATTGCGGAGGTAACCGGAAAATAAAACCTGAAATTTTCCCTCTCAATAAGAATATCCCCTGGCAACCTGCCTAAAAAAGTTTCTCTGCCCGTAAAAACAAGTAATATGATGCCGGCAATTACTAAAAAAACCCCAACAAAAATCAAGATCTTTGCAATATGTGTGTTCATCTGTATAAAGCGTGTTTAATTATCTGTTTAACAGTATTTTATGATTACACTTTAGGATATTAAGTGTTTCAATTCCGATGGACCTCCGGGTAGAGCGGTTTGTTGCCTCCCCGCTCCCCCACAGATCC
>PWHJ01000123.1 GCA_003554865.1 Bacteroidota bacterium
AAATATGCCCATTGATTGTTTTCCGTTTTGCTTCGGCCAATAAAAACAAAACAAAAACAAAGCCATTGCTGTGCTAAAAAGCAGCGCTCCCCTTGATAAGCCTGCAATTACTCCGAGAAAACAAAGCAAAGATATAAGAGCCCACAAAGCCTTACGTGACTTTTGAGAAAAAATTAAATAAGGAACGGATAGACAAAAACCAAGCGAGGCAATATTACCTGTTGATAGATATCCGACATCAAATACTTTTCTAAAATCTTGACCCCCTGAAGCGTAACCATAAACTATGAGACCAGATATAACCACAGAAACAGTAAGTATTAAAGCAAAAAAGCCTTTGTAAAAAAAAACATCCCAATCAAAGTTTATAAGAAAAGCAAGCAAGACAGTGGAACCGATAAAGGCCGCGGCAACAGCAAACAACCGAAAATCATAAGAAAAGGGAAAGGATGAAGCAAACAATGAAATCAACAAGGCAAATAACAGAAAAGCCCATCCAGCTTGAAAGGGATGAAATTTTCTAGCCTTACCCGATAAAAATACCAACAAAAAAAGAATAATACTTAAAAAAACATAAAGGTAAATTTCAACATCTAAAAAGGCTCTGGCCACTGGAGCGACAATAATAGCGGCAGCGAAAAAGCCGGCTAAGTATTGTAAGTTTAATATATTGTTTTTTTTTAACATTAATTTGACAGTGTAGAGTTATATGCTTTAGTAAAAATTTCCAAGTGTTTATCTAACACTTCCCTGGAATCAAAGTTTTTCAAAATCATTTTTCTTCCATTTTCCCCATGCTGCTTTGCTATAGATTGGTTATCAAAATAGAAATGGATAGCATCAATCAAATCCTTTTCATTTTTAATTATTAAGCCGCAATTATTTTTATCAATTAAGTCCAAAGATCCTGATACCGGGGTGACTATTGAAGGTAAGCCCGAAGACAAGGCTTCAAGGAGAGCATTTGACATTCCTTCGCTTTTGGAAGGCAAGCAATATAAGTCAGCAATCTGATAATATATTTCTGGTTTATCGGTATATTTGATATGAAATACTGAAGTTTCAAGTCCATTTTCAGTGATATATAGTTTTATAGTATCTAGAGTTTTGTTGTCCCTGTCCGGCCCAACTAATAAAAGCTGAACTTTTTCGCCAATTTGACTAATTACATCTTTTATAGCTTCAACCAGCATTAATGGTTGCTTGCCTGCAGATATTCCTCCGACAAAAAGAACAGTAAATTTGTCTTTAATGTTTAATTTCTTTCTTAGCCTAACTTTATGATCATTATTAGCAGGCTTGAAGACATCTGTATTCACTCCATTCGGTATTTTATATATCTTTTCCGGATTTACACCTGACCTGAGCAAATTAGTTTGAATTTGATCGCTTATTGCAATATATCCAGATAGATGATTTATTTTTTTTAATCTGTTTTTTGAAATACCCAGTAAGCGTGATAAAAATGAATTGCCAGATATACCACCCTTTTCTCCAGTTATTTTGACAAAACATGGAACACCGAATTTTTCAAACCACAATGCCGGCCTGAAACTGGTTTCATAAGCACCTAATACATGTACAACATCAAACTTTTTATGGTAGGCTTTTATCCAAGAATAACTATGAATCAAAAATTTTAATTGTTCAATATACTTATTTCCGCCTGCGCTTAAACCAGAGATAAAATATACATAGTCAAAAAGCTCTGGGTATGATCCTTGATGACAACATCCATGAGCCAGGAATAAATTTATGCGCCTTTGTAACCCCAAATTATATAAACGATAAGCACTAATCCCTGGCCCCCAATAATGTTCTCCCGCACCATGTGGCGCCCAAAGCAAAATATTCATAAAGTAATCCTATACCTGGAAATAATGGCTACTGTGAATTGTGGCAGCAAGGCCGACGATAGACCTATTCTAACATTTTCTTATGCGCTGACGCTTTCGGAGCTTATCAGGCAGTCTTCTGGCCGTTTGAGAGAATATATATTCACTGAATCTCTCCCATCTGCTTGGGCACCTTGCCTTTAGTCCATACATAAGCTCATATCCAAGATATTCAAGGAGTGAGCCTGATATGTTCTCGAATATTTCAATTTCCCTTGGCGAAAGCTTGGCTTTCCATTTATTGAGAACTGATTTATCCGGTGGCCTGCCTACAAGCTCATGCTGATTCTTAGTATATTCAGGAACTTTAAAACCACTACCTTTTACCATAGAATGATCAAACGTCACATCGGCAAAATCACATATTTGTTTAATCACATTCTCTGGATTCAGGATCAAATCTTCGTAATGAACACGTTTTAAACGATCATTAAAAGCTTTCTCAGCAGCAAGTCCAGGAGCAACCCACTGAGCCCACCATTTGGCCCCTTGAATCACTCCAGAGGGACCCCATTCCAAAGGTTTGACTGAGGCAAAAGCCCCTCGACCGTCCCTTATAATATGAATGAAATAGGAATCTGGAAAAATTTGGTTTAACAAATTAATATATTTTATATTGTCTGGGGTGTGGTCGATCCATGTATCCCATTTTTTACAGCCAATCTTTTCGGCATAAACATCTACGCATTGCTTAGTTATTTCGAAAAGAGAGCTTTTAGAGACAATCTTGTGTGCATCTGATAGTTCCCTGCCAATGCCCCATAACCGCAAACGAAAATGTTTCAAGAAGTACTCCAGAATGTCTTGAGATGAATCAGATATCTCATTTCTGGCTATTTGGATCGCAGCGTCTATTTTAAACTGGGATTCAGGCGTGGCAATGGCCCCTTTTGCCCCCCCTATCATGGAACCTAAAAGCGTTGTTCCACTTCTAGCACACCCGCCTATAAATATAGCTTTCACCTTGTCAATTCACCTCTTGTTTTGAAGTCCCATTGAATGCCAAACATCACGCAACCTTCGGAAAATACCCCGTGGTCTTTCCAAATTTCAGCTTGATATAGCCCAACGTTGCAATATTCC
>PWHJ01000076.1 GCA_003554865.1 Bacteroidota bacterium
AAAGCCTTCTGTCTTACCCTCTCCTTTTTGCAGGGCTATTTATACTTGCAATTTCTCTGCGGGTGCTGGTTTTCGGTATCTACTTCATCCCCTCCACCTCCATGCAGCAAACCATTATACCCGGAGATGTGGTATGGGTCAACAAACTTTTGTACGGCCCCGCCCTTCCGAGGACACCTTATGAGATTCCCTGGATCAACCTTGTGGTATGGCTTGCTGAAAGGCCGGATGCCGATATTGAGAGTCCAAGATGGGGGCATAAAAGACTTAAAGGCCATACTAAAGCCAAAGCCGGCGATATAGTGGTTTTCGACAATCCACTGAACGGAGATGTAACAATTAAACGGTGCATTGGCCTGCCGGGCGATACCATACAAATAATCAATGGTGAGGTCTTTGTCAATAATGAGCCTTTTGAGGAGCCTGAGGGCCTTATTCGGCCTGCTCCCGGCAGAGGATTCAGTGAAGCCGGTGAAAACGGGGTTGCAACAGGTGTTAACCGGCCGTCTTCATTGCAGAAGTCTGGGAATGAGGGGAGAAAAGAGACGGAAAAGCTTCTTTTCCCTTTCTGCGAAAATATTGAATGGACTCTTGATGATTTCGGTCCACTAATTTTGCCAAAAAGGGGGAAAAAAATTGCATTAGATGAGAAAAATCACAATATTTACAATAAGTTGATTAATTACCCGGACAATATTGATAAAGGTGAATTTTCCTTTAACGGAGAGCAGATTGATGAATTGACTTTCACACAGGATTATTATTTCATGCTGGGTGATAACCGTTACAGAAGCATTGATTCCAGGCACTTTGGACCTGTGCCATGCAAAAATATTGCCGGAAAGGCAACCATTATATTGTTCAACTACAAAAACGGCAGTTCCAGAATCCTGAAAAGTTTGTACTGAAAAATATTAACACATTATTAAATCAATCAATTTTTTCAAAAATGGCTTTTGTCTCTGATCTGAAATTCAAAATTCTGCTCTCTTCTTTGCTCCTGTTCTTTTCCTATTCATGCGGTGAAGCGGTTGATGAAGATGATGAGGATCTTGCCCGCAGGGAACATTTCGAAGAGGTTATCGAAGTGCGTACAAAACCCGTTGAAAGGGGCGTCTTTAACATGGAACTGATGAGCAACGGACGGCTCAGTGCTGTAAATAAGGCTACGGTACGGTTCAGGGTGCACGAGATGATAAGGGAAGTTAATGTAATAAACGGGGAAAGGGTTGAAAAAGGAGAACTCCTGGGTGTGCTGGAAGAGTTCCCTTTTGCATCGAGACTTGACAAGGCGGGCTACCAGCTTCAACAGGCAAGGCTTGATTTACAGGACAGGTTGCTTGACCACGGCTACTACCTGGATGACAGCCTGTCGGTGCCAGACCATATATGGGAAATGGCAAAAATAAGAAGCGGATACAACAGGGCTGAAAACGAAATGGCCGAAGCCCGTTATGAAATGGAGGGTACAAGACTGAAAGCTCCGATAAGTGGTGTGGTATCGGGACTGGAGGCCAAACCCAATAACCACAGCAGCAAATACGAGCAGTTCTGTATTATAGTCGATAACAGCAGGCTTGAGGTGAATTTCCCTGTCCTTGAATCGGAAATGTCAATGATAACAACCGGACAACCTGTTGAAGTGAGGCCATTTGCCAACAGGGATCAATACTATTCCGGCAGGGTGACCGGATACGACCCCCGCGTTGATGATGACGGTATGGTAATGGTAACCGCGCTGATAGACAATCCCCGGGAAAACCTGCTTCACGGAATGAACGTACAGGTTTTCCTCAAAAAGGAAGTGCCCGGACAACTTGTTATCCCAAGGGAAGCTCTTGTACTTCGCCAGGGAAGAGAGGTGGTGTTTACACTGCAGGACAGTATTGCAATGTGGAACTATGTTGAGGTAGGCTATGAGAACAGCGGGGAGTTTGCAATAACTGACGGACTGGAGGAGGGACAGGAGGTGATAGTGTCGGGGAACTTTAATCTTGCACATGAAACCAGGGTAAAAAGAGTTGACTGAAATGAATTCACTGCCGGGAAATAACAATCCGGTAAAGCTCATGCCGGGGGGGGTATCGGCTTTCACGGTCAACATAATTTTTGTTGTACTGGTAATTGCCGGATTGTCGCTTGCTCCTCTTGTTTCTTTCATGTTCATGCCAACACGCTCACTTCCTTCTATAACTGTGAGCTACAATTGGCCCAATGTGAGCGGAAGGGTTATTGAAATGGAGGTGACCGGACCGCTTGAAGGTGCCTTTTCTACTGTCAGGGGTGTTACCGAGATAAGCTCTCAATCTTCCAGGGGACGTGGATGGGTGGAGATGGAGTTCGACAAGGCAACCGATATGGATGCTGTACGCTTCGAGGTGGCATCACTTATCCGGCAGGTTTACCCAAACCTGCCGGATGGGGTCTCCAGGCCGCAGGTGCGGCTTAACCGTCCGGGCGACGACGAAAGGGCTATTATGACCTATACTGTGAACGCCAACGCAACCACTTACACTATAGGCAGATATGCCGAGGATGTGGTGAAGAGACAGTTGTCAGATATCCCCGGCGTTTACGAGGTCAGGGTTACAGGTACCCGGCCGTTCGAATGGGAGCTGAAGTATGATTCCGAAAGGCTCCATTCACTGGGACTGGACCAAAATTCACTGCAAGGGGCTATCCAGGAATATCTCAGTGCCCGTGAGATGGGACAGGTACTGGAGAGCCGCACAGAGGAAAGGGAAGAACGCATCAACCTCCTTTTCAGGGGGAATCCTCAGAATAACTTTACATGGGAGAATATACCCGTTACCGTATCGGGGAACCGCATTATTTATCTTACTGAAGTTGCCAGGCCGGCTTATGTTGAACAGCAAGCTGTTTCCTATTACCGTATTAACGGACTAAATACGGTTAATATATCAATCTATGCCGAACGGGGCGCCAACCACCTGAGTGTTGCTAATGAGATTAAAAGCAGGGTAAACGGTATAAGAGGCGAGATGCCGGAAGGCTTCTCCATAATACTGGCAAACGATACTACCGACCACCTCCGCTCTGAGCTGAGGAAGAATGCTTTCCGCACATCATTTTCCCTTGTGGCACTGCTGATATTTGTTTACCTTGTCAGCCTCCAGCGCCGCTATCTCTTCATAGTGGCCATAAGCCTTATCTCCAATATTATTATTGGGTTCATGTTTTATTTCCTCCTTGGTGTGGAGATTCATTTTTATTCCCTTGCCGGGATAACGGTGTCACTTGGTATTATCATCGACAATACCATAGTTATGATTGAACACGTGCGCTACAAAAAGAACCTGAAGGTGTTCCTCGCCCTGCTGGCAGCCACACTCACCACTATCGGGGCTTTGTCGGTGATCTTCTTCCTTGACGAGAGCCAGAGGGTCAACCTGGTCGATTTTTCGAGGGTTGTGATGATAAACCTCTCGGTTTGCCTTTTGATAGCCCTCTTTTTCGTGCCTGCAATGATGGAAAAGTGGCCGCTGAAAATTAAACGCTCCTCAAGAATGATGAGAAGAAAAAGACGCATTGCAGGCTTTACACAATTTTACAGGCGCTATATTATTTTTGGCAAGCGCTGGAAGAAAGCCTTCTTTGTGGCAGGGATCCTTGCATTCGGCACTCCCATTTTCTGGCTGCCCGAAGAGGTTGAAGGCGAAAAGTGGTACCACAACCTGTATAACTCAACCGTGGGAAGCGACACCTATACCCGCACCATAAGGCCTGTAACCGACAAGGCACTGGGAGGGACATTGCGGCTTTTTGCCTATCATGTAACCGAACGATCCTTCTTTACCGAGCCGGAACGAACCAGACTGTTTGTGAGGGCCTACCTGCCTGAGGGTTCAACCATAGAGCATGCTAACACAATAATGGAGGATTTTGAGAACTTCCTTGCCGGCTTCGAAGAAGTGGAGCAATACCACACAAGGATAACCAGTCCGGAATTCGGGCGAATAACAATTTATATAGAGCCTGAACATGAGAATACTGTATTCCCCTACAGACTTAAAAGCCAGCTGGAATATAAGGCTATTTATTCAGGGGGGGGTGACTTCGTAATTGGAGGCGTGGGCAGGGCTTTCTCAAACAGGTTCTCACAACGTACGGGAAACCCTTCAATAGTTATTACCGGATACAACTATGAAATGCTCACAAGGTATGCAACCGATGTTTCACGCGAGCTTGAGGAGCACCCGCGAATACAGAGGGTTTATATGTCATCTTCCAGGAATGTCTATTCTGCAAATGTACGTACAGAGTACCTGATGGACTTTGACAGGGAAAGGCTTACGGGACTGGGATATTCAATTGGGGATGTCTATTCGTACCTTACCGGTATATTCATTCATGAGTCAACTCCCTTCAGGATAAATATCGACGGTGAACAGGAATCGGTAAGGCTCAGGTCCGAGAATGCCGCCGATATGGATCTTTGGGAGGTGCGCAACACGTTGCTTGGCGGGCACGGGGGACAGGCATTTAAGATGAAGGAAGTGGGCGATATCAAAAGGACAATTATGCCTGATCATATTTACAAGCTCAACCAGCAATACACCATCACCCTCAGCTACAGCTTTGCAGGCCCCTCACAGCTTGCATCTAGAGTGAGGGACAGGTATATTGATGACCTGAATGAAAAGCTCCCGATGGGCTTTACTGCCGATGATGCCTGGGGCAGATGGATGTGGAGGGCTGATGACAGCAGGCAGTATGTGTTGCTGTTCCTTGTTATTGCAATCATATTTTTTATCTGTGCCATACTGCTTGAATCGCTGCTTCAGCCCCTGGCGGTGATACTTATGTTGCCGCTTTCATATATAGGGATATTCCTTACTTTTTACTTATTCGACTTCAACTTCGATCAGGGGGGATATGCAGCGTTCCTCTTTTTAAGCGGTATTGTGGTCAATTCAGCCCTTTATATACTGAACGATATGAACAACCTGAAAAAGAGCAATCCGGGACTAAATATTATTGAGGTTTACCTTAAAGGGTATAATGCCAAGATCATACCCATAATACTTACTGTTGCCTCAACTATTCTGGGACTTACCCCTTTCCTGCTCGGAGGTGCTGAAGAATCTTTCTGGTTTGCTCTTGCAGTGGGGACTATCGGTGGACTCCTTTTTTCGATGCTGATGCTGATTGTATTCCTGCCCCTTATGGTCAGGGGAACCCCGAAAAATGAGAATTTGACCATAGGGGAAAATGTGGAAAATAATAATACTGAGATATTTTAAGGTTCATGCTACAATAAATATTTTGTATGGTTAAATTTTTGATAAACAGACCTATCGCCGTCACAATGAGTTTCCTGGCCATTGTCCTTCTCGGACTGGTCTCGGCAGGGATACTTCCGGTTTCACTTTTGCCCGATACGGAAATACCGGAAATCACAGTGCAGGTTACTCATCAGCACACTTCTGCAAGGGAACTGGAGAATACAGTTGTAGCTCCCCTGAGACAACAACTGCTGCAGGTTGGCAGACTGACGGATATGGACAGTGAAACACGCGACGGAAATGCTATTATCAGACTCCGCTTTTCTCACGGTGCAAATATGGATTATCTCTATATAGAGGTGAATGAAAAGATTGATGCAGTGCTGGGGAGATTGCCAAGAGACCTGGAGCGGCCCAGGGTGATAAAGGCGAGTGCATCGGATATTCCGGTGTTTTACCTTAATATTTACGGAGATGGCGATATTGCTTTACCGGATGAGAAGGTTCACGGTGATCAGGGTATTGGCGGCGGAAGGCCGGCTGACGGCAATGAGGGTGTACGGGACCTTTCCCGGTTCATGGAGCTGAGTGAGTTTGCCGAATGGGTTATAAGGAAGCGCATTGAACAGCTCCCCGAAGTGGCAATGGTGGATGTGAGCGGTCCTGTGCGGCCGGAGGTGTTGGTTGTACCCGACCGCAGCAGGATTGCCGGACTGGATCTTTCGCACGATGATATACGCAGGGCTCTCGAACGCAACAATATTACTCTGGGCAGCCTGATGGTACGTGACGGGATATACCAGTACAACGTCCGTTTTACATCTAACCTTCATACGGTTGAGGATATTGAAAATATTTCTTTGATGGCCGGTGGAAGGGTCTTCAGCCTGAAAGACCTTGCCTCAGTAAAACTCCGTCCGCGAAAGCCTGAGGGTCTCTACTTCTGGAATGATAGTCCGGCAATTAGCCTTGCAGTGATAAAGCAGTCGGAGGCAAGGATGAACGATATGAAAAGTGAGATGGAGAAGCTTATGACTGAGTTTGAAAGGGACTACCCTCAGGTGCGTTTCGAGCTTTCGCAGGACCAGACCGGGATACTGGACTATACCATAGGAAACCTGAGAAACAACCTCATACTGGGAGGGACACTTGCCATATTGATAATGTTCCTTTTCCTCAAAGATGCCCGCTCACCTTTTCTCATTGCCATAAGTGTTCCCGTTTCGCTTATTGTGAGCCTGCTTTTTTTCTACCTGGCCGGACTGTCGGTTAATATTATCTCGCTCTCCGGACTGATCCTGGGTGTGGGGATAATGATCGACAACTCAATTATTGTGATAGATAACATAACTCAGCACATCGACCGCGGGCATTCCCTTCAGGATGCGTGTATAAAAGGGACAAACGAGGTTATCAGACCCCTTATCTCCTCCGTGCTTACAACATGTGCCGTTTTTATACCTCTTATCTTTCTGAGCGGTATTGCGGGTGCCCTGTTCTTTGACCAGGCCGTGGCTGTTGCATTGGGACTGGCGGCTTCGCTGGTGGTATCCATTACTCTCATTCCTACCCTCTATCATCTTGTGCATCTTAAAACTAGCGGCAAAAAATCGGACAAGAAGTTCCGCTCTCTTCAGGTGTTCAATCTTGACCATGCATACGACAAGGGGTTCAATATTGTCTTCAGAAACAGGAGGAGTGCCCTTGCCGGTTTTTCTCTCCTGCTGGTGGTTGCCGGGGGACTGGCCTTTGTGCTGCCGCTTGAGAGAATACCTCCGATGGACCAGGTTGAAACCGTAATGAAAATTGACTGGAACGAAAATATCCACCTTGATGAAAATGTGTCAAGGGTCTCTTATCTTGTTAACTCCAACGAAGAACTGATAAGCGAGTCAGGTGCCTATACCGGCAGGCAGCAGTTTCTGCTCAACAGGGATATGGATATCGACATTACTCATGCACATGTCTACTTAAAGTCGCACAACACCCTCACACTTGAGAAGCTGAAAGAGAACTTGCGCACAATGACCGGGGAGCGATTCCCCCTGGCACGTATAAGCTTCGAGCCTGCTGAAAATATATTCGACCGCATATTCGAGTCGCAGCAGCCTCCCCTTGTGGCAAGGGTCACCACCATGAGGGGACGAAGAATGCCGGAAGTGGAGAGAATAAGGGCTATAAACGACAGTATCAGAAAGGCACACCCCGGTGCGGAGATCAGTCCGCTACCCCTTGGAGAAAACATTGTACTTTCCACCATTCCCGAAAGGCTGCTGCTGTATAATGTAAACCGCACCACCCTTTACAACGAGCTGCAAACTGCCCTCGATCAGTACGAGATAGGACAGCTGAGGGCGGAACAGACAATGGTGCCCATAGTGCTGGGCGAAGAGGAGAAGGTGCTTCAGGAGATTATAAATACCCTTCAGGTGCGCAACAGTAATGGTAAAAGAATCCCGGCCTCGGCACTGTTAAGCATGCAGAGCGAGACAGGCTACAGCACCATTACGGCGGGCAGCGACGGGGAGTATATTCCGGTTATTTTCAGCAATCCCGGTACCAGTCCTGGAAATCTTACCGGGAGTATCGAAAGTATAGTCAAACAGGATGAAGCACTCGATGTTGCATTTACCGGAAGCTGGTTCGAAACCCGCCGCCTTATGAGGGAAATGCTGCTTGTGGTTATCATTTCAATGCTCCTGCTTTATTTCATCCTGGCAGCCCAGTTCGAATCGCTCCTTCAACCCCTTATTGTGATGCTTGAGATACCGCTCAACCTTGCAGGTGTCTTTATTGCACTTCTCATTGCCGGGGCGGGCATAAATATCATGTCTATGATTGGTATTGTGGTTATGGCGGGGATAGTGATAAACGATTCAATACTGAAGGTAGATACCATTAACAAACTGAAAAGAAGCGGCATGCCGCTTATGGAAGCCCTTCACACGGGCGGGATAAGAAGGCTCAAGCCAATTGTTATGACAACGCTTACAACCATACTTGCTCTTTCTCCCACACTGTTCAGCGCCGATCTGGGTTCGCAGCTGCAGGCTCCCCTTGCACTGGCCGTTATAGGGGGAATGGCCGTGGGTACAATAGTGAGCCTGTATTTCATACCTCTTATATACTGGTATTTCTATAAAGTTGAATTCAAGAAAAAAACCCAAATCGCATAAAACACATTTTAACAATGAGTAAACAAATTTTTCCTCATTTAAGAAATACCCCATTATGTAAAATATTTTTACAGCACGGGTGTCAGCATACCGGACTATTCCGCTTTTTTACAAATTTTTTTCTTCCGGGGGTTTATAGTTTCAGGTCGAATTTTTTCCTGAAATCTCTCTTTTTATTAAGCGTATTTTATCTCTTTTCAGGCTCTCATGCTATTTCACAGTCTAACAATAAGATAATGGAGCTTACACTTGATGAGGTGATTGAAACTGCAGGGGTGCAATCGCCTGAGGCCCTTCTTGCCAAGCATCAGTTCAGGCAGAGTTACTGGCAACACCGGACTTACGAGGCGGAGCTCCGGCCGGGAATAAGCCTGCAGGCTACCGCCCCTGACCTGAACCGCTCTATTGAGTCATATACCCTGCCTGACGGGACAGAGCGATTTATCGAGCGTAATATTATGTCTTCCATGGCAAATCTTTCCGTTAACCAGAGTGTGGGACTTACAGGGGGCGAGATTTTCATGAATACATCCCTTTACAGGATTGACAACCTGGAGGAGGGTACTTCATCATACAGTACAACTCCGGTCAATATCGGCTTCAGTCAGCCGCTGTTCGGTTTTAATCCATATAAGTGGCAAAAGAAGGTGGAACCGCTCAGATTCGAGGAGGCCAGGCAAAAATATATCGAGGATATGGAAAGGATCTCCTCACGTGCTGTTGATCTCTTTTTTGACCTTGCACTGGCACAGATCAACCTTGAAATAGCCCGGTTTAACTATGAGAACACCGGTAACCTGCTTAATGTGGCTGAGGAAAGACACCAGATCGGTGCAATCGGCAAGAACCAGTTGCTGCAGATTGAGCTGAGCCACCTCAATGCCGGTACAGATCTGAATGATGCTAAAGTGGAGGTAGAGCACAGGAGGTCGAGACTGAGATCTTTTCTGGGTTTCAACGAAACAGCCGAACTTGAGCTTATCATCCCCGAGGAGATCCCTGATGTCAGTATAGAGGCTCAAAGGGCCGTTACCAAGGCCAGGGAAAACAATCCCGAAATGCTTAACTATGAACGTCTGATCATTGAAGCCGAAAGAGATGTGGCGGAGGCAGAAGCTGCACGGGGTTTCCAGGCTGACCTCTTTGCTGTTTACGGACTTTCTAACACTTCTGATGAGTTCAGGCACGCTTACCGCAATCCGGAAGTTTCACAGAGGCTGCGGATCGGTATAGAGATACCTATACTGGATTGGGGACTAAGGAGGGGGCGTCACCACATGGCACAGTCAAGACAGGAGGTTGTTCGCACACAGGCTGATCGCTCAATAATCGATTTTGAAGAGGATGTCTACCTGGAAATAATGAGGTTCAACCAGCAACATGAGCAGCTGGAGACGGCGGCCAAAGCCGATACGATTGCCCGGGAAAGCTACGATGTGTCCAGGGAGAGGTTTATGATAGGTCAGGTAAGCGCATTTGAGCTCAATTCCGCCCAGGCCGACAGGGACAGGGCACGGCGTGGTTACATAACAGCCATCAGGAACTTCTGGCGAAACTTTTACAACGTGCGCAGGTTAACGTTATACGACTTCATTCACGAGCAGACCCTCGAGGAGGATTTCGACGACCTGCTGCTGTAGTTTATCATCAATACTGATTGCGGTTAGAAAAAGCACTGTCACTTGGTGTGTGGAATATTCCTGCCACAGGGTTATACCGGATATCTGCACTATGGGAAGCTCCGGCAATTAACTATCCCGTTTGTTGTGTAGCGTTTTTCCTTATTTTTATTAAAATTTCTTTTTTTGTTTTCTTCTCCTCTTCAATGTCAAAATCATCCTGTAATCCAAGCCAAAATTTAGGAGAATTTCCAAAATATGAACTTAGTCTCAATGCAGTATCCGCTGTAATTCTTCGTTTCCCCTTTATTATTTGGGATATTCGGGTCTGGGGGATCTCTGTATCTTTTGATAGTCTATATGCAGTTATATCGAGCGGTTTGAGAAATTCTTCCAATAATATTTCGCCAGGGTGGATATTTGATAATCTCTCCATATATATTTTCTCCTTTTTTTAATGGTAATCTATAATTTTAACTTCATAAGCATTACTATTATCCCATTTGAATATGATCCTCCATTGATCGTTAATCCTGATGCTGTAAAAGTCTTTATTTTTACCTTTTAATTTCTCAAGACGGTTTGAAGGCGGAATTCTTAAATCTATTAAATCTTGTGAATTATTTATCATTCTTAACTTTCTTCTTCCAATTTGCTGAATTTCAATTGGAATCTTCCTGACTCGTTCTCCAAGCCAAATCTTTTCTGAATCCCTGGAACCAAATGAAATTATCATACTTTTGCCTTGCGTTACTAACGACAAAAGTAATTATTTTATTATAAATTATCAAATTTGCAAAGGGATTTTAAAAAGTGTGGCAACCAAGGAGGATACATATACTTTGAGTAGTCAATGGAATGCCGCCAGTAATCTCCCCGCAAACTCCCGACAAGCCGCCAAATCCCTATCTCCAGCCTGATTAAACCGGAAACCTGGCCTTTGGCCAGCCCCGCCGCGTTTTCTGCTTCTTTGGATAAACTTAAATGGGATGAGATTCTGGAAAATGGGTGAGGTGTATTAAGCTTCCTTTAGTTTGGGAAATCTTAAGCCAGGTGATACCGGCAAAACTTTTTTTGGAAAAAAATCAAAAAAACTGAAAAAATAGTTGACAAACTAATTTTTTAGTTGTATTTTTATCTCAGAGTATTTATAATGACCCCATAAAAAAGATACAATATGAAACAACTTACAAAAGCAGAAGAACAGATAATGCACATTCTTTGGAAACTGCAAAAGGCATTTGTAAAGGATATAATTGATCATATGCCCGATCCTAAACCTGCATACAACACCGTTTCAACAATTGTGAGGATCCTTGAAAAAAAAGGGTTTGTAAGTCACGAGCCCCTGGGAAACTCTCCCCAATATTTTCCGGTTGTTGAAAAATCGGAGTACACGCAAAATTATCTCCGCCACTTTGTGAAAAATTATTTCAGCAATTCATACAAGCAGATGGTCTCATTCTTCACGAAAGAGGAGAAGCTGAGCATTTCGGAAATGGAAGAAATGCGCAGGATGATTGATGAGGAGATATCAAAGCAGAAAAATAACAATAAATAATGTATCATGGAATGGATAATTGAATCTTCAGTAAGCCTGAGCCTTTTCTATCTGGCTTACCTTCTGTTTCTCAGGAAGCTCACCCTCTTTCGGGCAAACAGGTATTTCCTGCTGTCTGCTATTGTGTTCTCGCTTGCTGTTCCGCATATAAGCCTTTCCCCTCCTGTTACTTTTTCGGAATACAACTTACAGCTCCGTGAAGTTATAGTAACGGCACAAACGGCAGGCGAAACGACAGTTTCATCCGGCCGGGCAGCTTCCACTGCTGAAATCCTGTTTATCATATACTTATCAGTTGCAGCACTACTGACCGCCCGGTTTGCATTACACCTGACTCAACTTGCAAAACTGACTGCAAAAGGCAAATCCAGAAAATACAAAAACGCAAGGATTGTTTCTCTTGAATCTGAAAATGCTCCCTTTTCTTTTCTCAACTATATTTTCATCAACGAAAACCTTTACAGTGAAAAAGAGAAGGAGAAGGTCATTCAACACGAGATGGTCCATATAAGGCAACTTCACACATTAGACCTTATCCTTATGGAGATCTTGACCATAGTTCAGTGGTTTAACCCTTTTGCATGGCTTTGCAGAAAATCGTTGATAGAAATTCATGAATACCTTGCCGATGATGAGATGCTCAACAGCGGTACAGGGTTTCCTGGTTATCTTGATCTTCTTAAGAACGTCCAGCTCAGCAGGGTGTTTTTCTCTCCCGCAAACAACCTGAACAAATCTTTAACCCTTAACCGTATAAAAATGATGAAAAAAGAGAAACCGCCAGCATGGAAAAGAATAAGATTTTTCCTGCTGTTTCCGGCACTGGCTGCAGTCGTATTCATGTGCACTTTTAATGATGTGGAAAAAAAGGCTGCACCTGATGATCCTGAAGCCCAGGCCACCGGAACTGAGACTACAATCAAACACAGTGATGAGACTCCTCCTCCACCGCCATCTCCCGATCCGGAAACTGCCAGGCAACATGAAGTCACGGAGGATGAAGAGGTTTTTGTGATTGTTGAAGATATGCCCACTTTCCAGGGGGAATCTCATGATCACTTCATTGAATGGATATCTGATAATCTTCGTTACCCCGAGGAGGCACGCGAAGAGGGAGTTCATGGCAGGGTGATAGTGCAGTTTATTGTTGAGGCAGACGGAAATATTTCAAATGTGGAGGTTGTAAGCGGTGTTCATCCGTTAATCGACGAGGAAGCTGTCCGTGTTATTGAATCATCACCCGGTTGGGAACCCGGCAGACAGAGGGGAGAAACGGTGAGGGTTCGCTTCACTTTCCCTATTCATTTTGTGCTTGACATGGATTAACCCCTTTACCGGTCATATCTGCGTTTAAACGTAAGAATTTTAACAGACCTTATAAGATTAGATTTTAAAGAAATGAACCCCCATCAGCCTTTGGCAGACAATATAATATTCGCATGAAACAACAATTTGTTATTATTATAACATTATTAGTTATTGGATGCAATTCCAAACCTGATGAAAGACTTGAATTTCAGCCAGGAAGAACCACTTCGCTAAAATTTGATATAATTAATTTCACAGGGTCAAAATCATATAGATTAGTTTACAATCATACTTTACCGGCCGGGCAAAGTACACAAACAGTAAGTTTTGATTCGGATACTATCATCCACCTTGACATAGATCT
>PWHJ01000151.1 GCA_003554865.1 Bacteroidota bacterium
GGCCATTTACATGGTCAAAAGAGGAGATCGAGAGGATAAAAAAGTCTGGCTTAATAACAAGAACCGGGAACTGAGTAAGGAAGAAAATAACCTGTCTCAACTGCTGCAGGACATTAATGATAAACAAAATCACAAGACTAACCTGGAAAATAAAAGGAAACAGCTTGATCAAGAGATTGCCCAAAACAGTGTGACTATTAAAATCGAAAACTTAAAAAAAGAGATCCATGAAAAGCAGGTTAGAGAACAACAACTATCAGAGTTAAAGGAAAACCTCCGCCATACATTAAGCACCGAAGCCGGGGAGTTTATGGAGTTAAAAGAGGCCCTTCAAAAGACTGACCAAAGCTCAAGACAAGATGAAGAGTATAGGAACGATGACACCGATAACGGTATTGATATAGAAGAAATTTTTACGAGTTACAAAAAGCTCCAACTAATAGCTGAAGAACTGGGGCAGCTATCAGATACATTAAAGAATAAAGAAGCCGGAGGCCTTGATACATTACCCGAAAACTTCAATCAATGTTTTTCCTATCCATTAGATGAAATAGCCGGGTCCTGGAAAAGAGTTCACCGGGAACTGTCTAGCAGGTTGTTTACCTTAAGGAATGAACTGGATCAACACAAAAAAGATAAGCAGGTCTTAGAAAATGAGATCCAAGACCTTGAAAAGAATCAGATTCTTCGCAGTGAGTCACCCACCATGAAACTGAAAAGAATCCTGGAGGAAAACCTGCTTAAGGAAGATGGTAAACCAGTACAAGTAGACATTTTCTGTGAAGCCATGGATATAAAAAATAAAGAGTGGCAAAACGCCATTGAGGGCTATCTCCACACCCAGAAATTTGACCTGCTTGTGGAACCGGGATATTTTGATGACGCCCTGGCACTGTATGAACGACATAAATTTACTGATAAAATTGAAAATGTTGGGCTTGTAAATAGCGACAAACTTATAAATACAAACATAAAAACAGAACCCAATGGCTTATCTGAAGAAATAATTGCAGACAAGCCCCATGTTAAGGCCTATGCAGATTTTCTTCTGGGACGGGTTGTGAAATGTGACCGTGAAACCGAACTAAAAAAATACCGCCGGGCCATCACTAAGAGCTGTATGCTGTATCAAAACTACACAGCAAGGCAGATTCCCAAAAAGCGATATGACCCTCCCTTCATCGGGAGTGATGCGATAAAAGCCCAGCTGGAGCGAAAGAAAAATGAACTTAAAGAGCTAACTGAGAACATTAAAAATTTGAGTAACAACATAACCCTATTAGAAGTAGTAGAAAAATTCCCCGATGATAAAAGTGATCGACTAAACCAGAGAGAAGCTGAATACAGCCAGGTTGTGGAACTGCCCAAACTAGCTAACGAACTAGCACAACTCAACCATCAACTATTAAACATAGATACATCGGAGATAGACCGCCTGAAAGAGGAACAAAAAAATATTGACAAGGAATATCAAGAAATTGACGGGGAATTAGGAAAACTCCAGTCTAAAGCAGGGGAGAAAAGACAGGCACTAGAATATATCAAAACCCAGATCAGTGAGCTCAAAAACCAGCTTAACGAAGCTGATAAGGAGTTATCTGATTATATATCCAAAATGGATGACGAAAAAATCAGCAAATGGGAGAAAAAATGGGAAACAGAAGCCCAAACTAAATCTCCCGAGACACTGATAACAAACTATGAGCGGCAGCGAAATCGGCTATCCACCATTATTGAAGAAGGCTGGCGGATAATCATCCAACTTCGAAGTGATTTTAATCATGAATTCAATTTCCCGGGAAATCCTCAACGGAATGTCAATGATGATTACCGAAAGCGCTATGAAGATCTCCGGGATAGTCACTTGGTGGAATATGAATCTAAAGCCAAGGAAGTAAGGCAAAAAGCTGAACAAAGCTTTAGGGAACATTTTGTTGCCAAGCTGAGAGAAAACATAGAGCTTGCCAAAGAAGAAGTAGATGAGCTGAATATGGCGTTAAAGGATATGACCTTTGGGACTGATTCCTATAGATTTAAACTATCACCCAAACCAGAACTGAAAAACTACTATGATATGATTATGGACCCCCAGCTTCATGAAGGACATAATCTTTTCAGTGAAAGTTTTAGAGATAAACATGGAGAAACCATTAATGAACTGTTTCGGGATATTTCTGCAGCAGAGGAAACCTTTCAAGATAGAATGCAGGAACTAACGGATTACCGTTCATACCTTGACTTTGAGATCGTGATCACCGATGTGAATGGCAATAAGAGTTTCTTTTCCAAGGTAGCCCGTGATAAAAGCGGTGGGGAAACCCAAGTCCCCTTTTATGTAGCCATATTGGCTTCATTCTACCAGGTGTATGGGATGTACCGGAAAACGGACACCTTGAGGCTTGTGATCTTTGATGAGGCCTTTAACAGGATGGATGCCGATCGTGTGGAAGAAGCCATTAGGTTTATTAACAAACTTGGCTTCCAGCCCTTGATTGTGGCACCTACTGGAAAGATTCAGTTAATTGCTCCCCATGTTCATACAAACTTGATTGTGATGAAAGATGGGTTCACAAGCTTTGTGGAGCGGGTATCCAGGAAGGAGTTATTGAGCTGATGGGCATCACAGATAGATTATCTGATATGCAGCGAAAAGAACTCAATAAGCTATTAGATAAATATGAAAACAGAAAAGATTATGGCAAAGAAGAGAAAAGTCCCAGGCGGACCTTTCTTCATATCACAAAAAAGAGCTATCCCGACTATTATCACATCAGTGATAGCAAGTTTCGACTAGATTATAATGCTGAAATGGAAGAGTTATCAAAGCTCGGCCTTATAGAACTGATCTGGGAAAAATTCCAGGAAGGTGAGTTCCTCGAAAAAATCACACTAAATGAAGACAAATTAGCAGAAATTTATGAAGCCCTTGGAAGAAAGCCTAAAATAAATATCTACCAGGAAATGAAA
>PWHJ01000214.1 GCA_003554865.1 Bacteroidota bacterium
ATGGAATCCATGGGGGCGGAAAGGTTCGTGAACCAACAGATGGGGCTGTTCGATGCTTGAGAAAGTAGAACTCGTCAGCGGAGCGACCGCTAGCAAGGATATCGTCCCTGTGCTCACGCACGTGAACGTTCAAGGGGAGTACCTGCAGGCGACGGACGGGCGCATTACATGTTGCACACCGGCGCCCACAGACCCGGCGCTGCCCGGCACGCCGGAGCGACCGGTGAACGTGCCGTGCAAGAAGCTCCTGCAGGCACTGCGCAAGGCGCCCAAGGGCGCCACGATCAAGGTGAGCGAAACACAGGACGGGCGGCTGCAGCTACAGGCCGGGCGGCTGCGGGTGCGCCTGCCGCTGTCAGAGGAGGCGTTCCCGGGGCAGGATGCGCCCACGGCGGCGGTGGGGATCGACGGTGAAGCGCTGGTGCAGGCCCTGCAGCTCGCCCGCCCGTTCGTGGCGGAGGACGGGAGCAAGCCGTGGGCCACCGGGGTACTGATGCACCCTAGTGGCGTGGTTATGGCCACCAACAACGTCACCATCGTGCGCGTGCCCTGTACAGCCCTGCAGGCGGATCGCCCGCCTGTGACGGTGCCGGTGCAGTGGGTGGACGAAGTTCTGCGCTTACAGCGTCTGTACGGCGCCCCTGTGGCGATTGAGTGGGGGGAGGCGCACGTGGTTGCTGTCTGGCAGGACGGAACGTGGCTTCACGCGGCAACGGTGGCGGAGGCCTGGCCCGATACCGCGGTCAGCATGGTGCCGGATGCACCGGAGGACCCGGCGACGGAAGGGGAGCCGCTGGCAGACCTACGGCAAGCGGTGGCCCTCGTTACCCCGTTCAGCCCCGATGAGAAGGCGCCCGTCGTGGAGCTGTCCGAGCGCGGCGCCGCCACGGCACAGGGGGAGGGGTACGCCGCGGGCACTACGGAGGCGGAGTTAGTGACGCCGGAGGGCGGCGCCGGCTACCCGCCCGGGCGGTACCGCGCGGAGGTGCTGGACCGGGTGCTGGCCCTGGCGGACCGGGTGTGGCTGGATCGATACCCGCAGCCGATCCCGTTCGCCGGACCGGATGGTGTTGTGGGTTTATTCGTGGGGGTGCGTTGATGAGTCGCTGGGATGCAATCGGGCTGTTCTGGGAGGAGTACCAGGAGCGCCAGACGCGCCAGGCCACCGCCAGCGCGGGGCGCAGTACCCGCCCGCTGGCAGCGATCCCGGAGCCGCAGTGGGCGCCCCCGCGGGATTTCCCCAACCTTGCCGCCGCCAGCGCGTTGATTATTGACGTGGAGACGTACGACCCGAACCTACGCAGCGCGGGGCCGGGGGATATCCGCGGGGACGGGGAGCTGGTGGGCATTGCCGTGGGGACGGACGACGGCGCCCGCTGGTATTTCCCCATGAGGCACCGGGTGCAGCGGGAGATGAACCTGGAGCCGGAGGCGGTGCTGGCGTGGGCGCGGGATCAACTGACCCGCCCCGGGCAGCTCAAGATCGGCGCCAACCTGCTGTATGACCTGTTCTGGCTGGCGGCGGAGGGCGTACACGTGCCCGGCCCGTATATCGACGTCCAGTGGGTGGAGGCGGTAATTAACGAATCCGCACCCACCATGTCTCTTGACGCACTGGGTCAGCGGTATTGCGGCGAGGGCAAGGAAACGCCGGAGCTCTACCAGTGGTGCGCGAAGAGTTACGGCGGGGAAGCCAATGGGCGGCAGCGCGCCAACATATACCGGGCACCGCCGTCGCTGGTGGGGCCGTACGCGGAAAGTGACGTGGACCTACCGTGGCGGGTGTGGCAGGAGCAGCGCAAGGTCATTGAGCGATGGGACCGGGACGCACCCGTGGCCGGTGGCTGGGGCGTGGGGCCGCTGCTGGATGTAGAGCATCGGCTCATGCCGATGCTGGTAGCCATGCGACGCCGGGGCATCCGCGTGGATCGGGATGAGGCGCAGCGGCTGGACGATACGCTGGCGGCCAAGGAGCAGGCGGCACAGGGGGAGCTTGACCGGTTGGCAGGGGTAGGCCGGAGCATCAACGTCTACACGGCGCACGATATCGCCGCGGCGATGGACCGGGCGGGGGTGGAGTACCCGCGCACGGCCAAGGGTAACCCGAGCTTCACGAAGGAGTGGCTGGAGGCATGCGAGCACCCGGTGGCGGAGCAGGTGCTGGCGGTTCGCAAATACGGCAAGGCCCGCACCACGTTCGTCCAGGGGTACGTGCTGGACGGGGAGGTGAACGGGCGCGTCCACCCGCAGCTCCACCCGCTGCGGGGCGATGAGAACGGGGCCGTATCCGGGCGCTTCGCCAGCAGTAACCCCAACATCCAGAACATCCCGGCGCGGGACCCGGAGCTGGGGCCGCTGATCCGCGGGTTGTTCAAACCGGAGGAGGGCTGCAGGTGGCGCTCTGACGACTACTCCCAGATCGAGTTCCGGATGCTGGCGCAGATGGCCCGCGGGCCGGGGGCGGAGGAGGTGCGGCGACGTTACCGGGAGGAACCGGACACGGACTTCCACGACCTGGCAACGGGCCTAATCCGCGAGGTCGCCGGGGTGGAGCTGGGGCGCAAACCCACGAAGAACATCAACTTCGGGTTGGTGTTCGGCATGGGCAAACGCAAGCTCACCCGGTCCCTCGGCGTAAGCGAGGATCGCGGCGTGCAGCTCTTTGAATCCTACCATGAGGGCCTGCCCTTCGTGCGCAGCACAATGGACCTCGCAACCAAGGCAGCGACCCGCCGCGGCTACGTCCGCACTTTGGGCGGGCGCATCGCACGGTTCGACACTTGGGAGCCCCGGGACTGGGACCTACGCCAAGCGGTGGCCCCGCGCACGGACCGGGACAAGGTGCTGGAGCTGGTGACAGTGTACCGGGATGCAGCGCGGCGGGAAGGGGAGCGCGTGCCGAAGCCGGGGGTTGTGCGGGCGCATACCCACAAGGCGCTCAACCGTATCCTACAGGGCAGCGCGGCG
>PWHJ01000096.1 GCA_003554865.1 Bacteroidota bacterium
AAGTCGTATCAGATCACGGATGTTTTTGATCTGCAGTGGATGAAGAATAATCTGGGAAGTAACTATACGATAGTCAACGATATAGATGCGACAGCATCCGAAAACTTCTTTGGGGGTGTTACAGGTTTTGCCCCTGTCGGAACATATCGTTTCTTGGATTCTTCTGTGCGTTTTCACGGTCGTCTTGACGGTAGAAATCAAACCATAGACGGATTATACATAAACCGTCCATATGAGGATTACATAGGGCTCTTTGGTTACCTGGTGAGTGGAGAGGTTAAAGATGTAAGGGCAGTAAATTTGACCATTAACGGTGGTAATAATGTAGGCGGACTCGTAGGAGATAATAGAGGCATGGGGTCGAACTCATATGCTACCGGAAGCGTGAGCGGTGACTGGCGTGTAGGCGGACTCGTAGGAAAAGACATTGGACAGGTTTCTAACAGTTTTTACAATGTTGATTCCGTGCTTATAAACGGTGGACATCACATCACAAGAGGTGGTATCTTTGATGAACAATACGAGGATTGGTTCGATAATGGCTTTCATCTAGATATAGAGGATTATAGCGATACACTGGTTCCCATTGGTGATAGTTATGAGATAAGCGATGTAGATGGTCTCCGTGACCTTCTCGGTTTTGCCGACAGAGAAGGATACAAGTTCCGTCTAGTAGCAGATATAGACTTATCTGGTGAACCAGGTCTGTACATACCATACTTAGTGGCAGATATAAATGGAGGCAATCACACCATTTCTAATCTAATTATCGACATGACCTTTTACGATCGTTTGGGTGTGTTCGGACATGTAAATGGCGGTAAGGTTGCTGATATCGGCGTTTTAGATGTATATATTCATGGATCAGACATGGTAGGCGGGCTTGTGGGATTGAATGAAGGCACTGTCGGAAATTCGTATTCTACTGGTGATGTGGTCGGTGATGGCGGGGTAGGTGGGCTTGTGGGATTGAATGAAGGTACAGTCGAAAATTCGTATTCTACTGGTGATGTGGTCGGTGATGGCGGGGTAGGCGGGCTTATAGGGTTGAACGAAGGCTCTGTTGAAAATTCTCATTACGATATAGATTCCACACACATAAATGGTGAACAACATATCACCTTTGGAGGGATATTCAATGAACAGTTCATGGACTGGTTAAACAATGGTAGGTATCTCGATATAGCGGATTACAGTGATACCCTTGTTCCCGTTAACGATAACTATGAGATAAGAACTGTGGATGGATTACGAGACCTACTCGGCTTTGCCGACAGAGAAGGATACAAGTTCCGTCTTGCAGCAGACCTGGATTTATCTGATGAAGCGGGCCTTTACATACCATATCTTGCAGCGGATTTCGATGGAGATAATCATACTATATCGAACCTACATATCGACATACCATTTTCCGATAGTGTGGGCATGTTTGGACATGTAGACGATAGCGAAGTCATCAATATCGGTATGTTAGATGTGGACGTGTTCGGACGTAATAGAGTAGGCGGGATTGTTGGATGGAATTATAGGGGTGATGTATCGAACTCATATGCTACCGGAACCGTTAGCGGTGACGAGCGTGTAGGCGGACTCGTGGGAAGGAACGAATGGGATGGCACGGTGTCGAACTCGTATGCCACGGGTAACGTTATCGGCGGTGACGAGCGTGTAGGCGGACTCGTGGGAAGGAACGAATGGGATGGCACGGTGTCGAACTCGTATGCCACGGGTAATGTTATCGGCGGTGACGAGCGTGTAGGTGGACTCGTGGGATACAATCGAGGCACGGTGAACAATTCGTATGCTACCGGAAGCGTGACCGGTGACGAACTTGTAGGCGGACTCGTGGGATATCACTGGAGAGGCACGATTGAGAACTCGTATGCAACTGGGGATGTGAGCGGTGACGAGCATGTAGGCGGGCTGGTTGGAGAGAACCGGGGTACAGTGTCAAACTCGAATGCCACAGGAAGCGTAAGCGGCGACTGGTATGTAGGCGGGCTAGTAGGATTTAATTACAATCATAGGGAAGGTAGGGGGGTAATCTTTTATTCTTTTGCTACGGGAAACGTGACCGGTGAATTGGGTGTAGGCGGTCTCGTGGGATATAACTGGGGGGGTACGGTGGAGAACTCATATGCTACCGGAGATGTGAGCGGCGGTAATTATATTGGAGGATTTGTAGGATTCAATTTTTTTGGATGGGGCGACCCGATATCAAATTGCTATGCTACCGGACACGTATATGGAAACAATTGCGTTGGTGGTTTTGTGGGGATCAACTACTATGCAATTGAATACTCGTACTCGATTGGAGGTGTGGATGGAAACCATAGTGTAGGCGGGTTCGGGGGAAGGAACGAAGGCACGATATCGAACTCGTTCTGGGACATAGAAACGTCCGGTCACTCCACCAGTGACGGTGGTGTGGCGAAGACCACGGGAGAGATGAAGGATGTCGCTACCTACACCGACCTATCTACCGAAGGTTTAGAAGAGCCTTGGGATTTCGTAGCAAATCCCAACGATGACGAAGGTGATGAAGATATCTGGCATATGGACGAAAGGGTGAAAGACGGTTATCCGTTCTTGAACTGGGAAATGTTTGCGTTGAATATAACATCAAGCGATGGTGGTGAGGTGATACTGCCAGGAGAGGGTTTATTCTATTACGGACGTGATACGGATGCAGAATTATCGGCGAACCCTAAAGAGGGATGGCACTTCTGCCACTGGACCGGCGATGTACTGGAGGGAGAAGAGTACAGCGAAGAGATCACAGTAGTGATGGACAAAGATAAAGAGATAACTGCACATTTTGAGATAAAAAAATATACACTCGGCGTGGAGACGCATGGAGATGGCTCTGTATACATCGTTTCGGAACAGGATCACTATGAACATGGAACCGAGGTTGAAATAGGTGCGCATCCCGATGAGGGCTGGTACTTCAGTCATTGG
>PWHJ01000209.1 GCA_003554865.1 Bacteroidota bacterium
CCCCTTCCTGGTATTAGCCATCAGTGTTTCTCTTTCTTCTTTTGTTAAGGTTACTTTGTACTTTACCATGGCGTTTTTTGGTAAAGATACAACATTTTTTATTTACGTCATACTATGCTTGGCATGACAGTAGTGGCTTTTTTCAATTTGTTTACGATGTGGATTTTCCGGTTATCTCTGGTAACCATCCTGCCAAAAATTTCTTCATTAATTGGGGGTTTGCCTTTTTTCTCTTTTTTATTCCCCGAGGGTTAGTTTGCTTGTAACCTTTTAAAAATTAGACCGTCTTACAATACAGTAAAAACATAATGCTGTTGTATAACTTAAAAAAACCTTTGAAAATGAAGAAAATCATCAAAAAAAGAGTGATTCCGGCCGGGATGGTAATAACCCTGTTACTTTTTGCCGGTGTAAATCAGGCACAAGGTCAGTTCTGGAGAAGTGTTAGCGGAAGCGGCGATATTGTCAGCGAAATGCGCGATCTTAAAGGATTTGACAAAATTGAAGCGGGAGGGGCGGTCAATCTTAACATTTCTTTCGGTGATCAGTGGCATGTCGAGGTTGAAGCCGATGACAACGTCATTGAATATATTGATACACGGGTGAGAGAGCAAACACTTGAAATAGAAACAACACGCACGATAAGAAGATCTAAGGTAGATGTACATGTGACACTGCCCGAGCTTAGAAAACTGAATGCTTCAGGAGCCGTCAATGTAAGTTTTAATGATCCCGTAGAGCAAAATTTTATATCTGTTAAAGCCAGCGGAGCCAGCAATATAAAATTAACTGTAAACGTGGAAGCACTTGAGGTTCATGCTTCAGCGGCTTCCGATATAACAGTTGAAGGTACTGCATATTATGCCGAGGTAACCGCAAGCGGGGCCAGTAATATCAGGGGGGCAGGCTTTGAATGTGTTGAAGCGGATGTTCGCCTTAGCGGAGCTTCGGATATGCGGGCTGCTATTACCGATAAGGTGACCGGCAGCCTCTCGGGAGCATCCGATTTAAGAATTGCAGGCGACCCTGTTGTTGAAGTCAGCACTTCGGGGGCTTCAAATGTCAGGACTGCAAAAAAAAGGTAGATTTTTCGCTTAAACCGATAATAACAGGCAATCTGCATTCGTTCACTATTGGCCGTATTTAAATGCCTGCTTCTGTTGGCGGCAGGTGGCGGTTGTTTTAAAAAATATTTTTCGTAAATTTTTTGACAAAATCAAAATATACATTATTTTTGCAGAGCCAAAACAAAAAAAACGATAACACGGTCCGGTAGTTCAGCTGGTTAGAATGCATGCCTGTCACGCATGAGGTCGCGAGTTCGAATCTCGTCCGGACCGCCCAGGCCGCCCCAAAGGGGCGGTTTTTTTATATCCATATTATTTGATCAATCATCCTGCTGCGCCTCTATTCTTGTTGAGAATTTATAACTTATACCTGCCCAGGCAGGAATTACTACAATGAGTCAAATTATATTTAAATTTGCCTGTGTGGAAAAATATTGAATTAATAATATTATGCCGAATCGCAGAAGACGCAGGAGAATTAAAATGCCGCCCGCAATGGAAGGATTCAAACCATTTGGAATTCCGATGCGGGAACTTGAACATGTTGTTTTGCTTTTTGAAGAATATGAGGCTATTCGTCTGGCAGATTACGTAAACCTCACTCAGGAAGAAGCTGCGCAAAAAATGGAAATTTCCCGGCCTACCTTTACAAGGATATATGACAAAGCCCGGAAAAATGTTGCAAAAGCTTTTGTTGAAGGAAAGGCTGTTATTATTGAGGGCGGCACCTACACGAGCGATGATTTTTGGTACAGGTGCAATAATTGCCATGAGACTATAATTACTATGAAACCTGCAAAAAAATGCAGAAAATGTGATTCGGGTGATATAATACAATTAAATCACCCGGAGAATTCAAAAGAAACATAAAAAACAAAACCTCTTATTTATCAAGAGGTTTTGTTTTTGAAGGATGTCTGTTTCGAAACTTTCTTTTCCTGATCAAATATCCTTAACCGGCTATTGTTCAACTTCAAAGGATATTTTTGCATTTACTGCATATGAAACAATTTTGTTGTTTTCAACATTTGCATTCATATGCTTAATGTAGATCGATTTGATGTTTTTTAAGCTTTTTGATGCATCCTCCACTGCATTTTGAGTAGCTTCGGTAAATCCTTTCTCTGAGGACCCGATAACTTCAATTACTTTGACAATACTCATAACACTCCTTCTTTTAGTTAGAATTCAATTGAATTAACACATTGTGAAAACAACTCACTAAAAAAATTGTTTTTATAAATAGCCCCCAAATTGATTGAGAGTTAAAAAAATGAACCCCGATCAGCCTTTGGCAGACAAAATAATATTCGCATGAATTGATCAATTAAATCAGTTTTGTTACACCCTTGAAATCAAAAAATTATGGAAAACATAAAAGGTAAAAAAATTGCAATACTGGCTACCAACGGTTTTGAGGAATCGGAACTGTTTAACCCGAAAAGTGCGCTTCAAAACAAAGGTGCAGAGGTTACGGTTATTGCCCCGGAAAAGGGGAAAATAAAAGCCTGGAAGCATGGCAACTGGAGCAGTGATATTAACGTTGACATAACCATTGATGATGCAATGGAAAAGGAGTATGATTGCCTTATCCTGCCGGGCGGAGTTATTAATCCTGATAAGCTGCGTAGAGACAGTAAAGCGGTTGATTTTGCACGCCGGTTTTTCGAAAAGAAAAAAACTTGTGGCCGCCATTTGTCATGGCCCTCAACTATTAATTGATGCTGAAGTGGTGAAAGGGCGCACTATGACATCTTTCAGAGCAATAAAAAAGGATCTTCAAAATGCCGGGGCAAACTGGGTTGATTCGGAGGTTGTTGTTGATGATAATTTAATAACCTCAAGAAATCCGGGAGATTTAGAAGCGTTCAACAATAAGATCATTGAAAAGTTGGTCTCCTGAAATTTATTTAGATAGTCTCTCCACTTGTAAGATTGTTTTCAGCTCCCAACAGGTAAACTATTTTTTTAAGGATTTATTAACTTGCAAAATGTAGTTTTCAAAAATTTATAATTAAAAAAAATCATTTATGGGAAAGTTATCTTTAAAACTAATAGTTGCCTTTTTATGTGTGGTCTTTGTTTCATGTGAGCCTGAAAATAAAACAAGTACAAGAGAAGACAGGGAGGCTCTTTTCGATTACATCATAGAGAAAACCATTGAGAGGGAATCCGTCTCTTATCCTAAAACCAGAACACTGAACTTTAATCCAATACGTGATATGCTGGAGTTCAGGGAAGAGATGATCGAAGCTAACACACAGGAAGCTCTTTTCGAGGTGCTGATGAAGATGAGCAATGTAAGGCGTGACAGACACGCAGCAGTAAGTACTGTTGAAGGAGGACTGGAGGTAAATGAAGAGGTAGACCGCAGTGCCCCGCTTATCTTCAGGACCGATTATTCCGAACCAGGAGGTTATTTCTTTTTTATAGGTGATATTGCCAGGGACATTGAAGATCACAACCCCGAAACTATGCCTGAGATCGGGGATAAGCTTGTGGCCGTTGAAGGCACTCCTGTTGAGGAATACATCGAGGAACTGCGTTTATACATAAGGCATTCAACCTACAACAACCTTTGGCAGAATATGGCCGAGGCTATCCCGGAACAGAATTTCCGTCTTCCTGTTCCCCTGGACAAGGAGGAAGTAACTTTTGAGCTTGAAAACAGTGAGGGAGAAAGATATTCCGTTACCCTTCCCTATATTGACACAGATGATCTGGAATGGCAAGGTTACTTTAAATCTCATGGAGATCACCGTTACAATGAAGGCTTTGAGAAAACCATCTCTACCACCTGCTATGACCTTTATGAGCATGATAATCGGGATGTGCTGCTGATCGACTGGTATGGATTCCGCGGATCCCTTATTGAAGATGTGGATGAATTGATGGAATATGCCCGGGAAAACGGACTTCTTGGTCATGATGTAATTTTTGACGGCACCCGCAGTCGCGGCGGTTCCAACGGTAACTACCTTCTTCAGCGCCTCTTTTCAGAGCCTTACAAGGCAACCTTCGGCGATCTTAAGCTCAGTGATCTTACACCCAAATTTGTAGAAGACAGGAAAGAGGCTTATGAGGAAGGCAGACTTGGTGGCACTGACGATGACGGGTCACGTCAGATCGAATGGCTTACCACAGATGTTATGGAAGCCTGGGAAAGAGGAGATAATTTCAGTAACAGGGTACAGCATAAGTGTTCATCAGTAGACAAGGATCATGACGGAGTGCTTGAGCCTGCTGAAATTACTTTCAGGGGTGATGTTGTGATCCTTTTGGGACCTGACGGCGGTTCACACCTTGACCAGTTTGCCGCTATGATTATCGATAACAATCTTGCCCCTGTTGTTGGAATGCCTGCAGGAGGTTTCAGCAGCACATGGGAGTTTGGCGAAGAGCTTGAATTTCCCATAAGCGGGAAACCTGTGGCTTACTTTGAATGGGGGATGGGACACAGTATACGCCCCAATGTTGATCATCCCGTGGATGTAGTTGATAAATACGGCCGCTATACCGGAAAGATGATGCAACCCGATGGTGTTGTCCTCGAGGGTAACCCTCCTCCCGTGGATGTGTTTATCCCGCAGTCAAGGGAAAATTACCTGAATTATTATGATATTTTGCTCGATGAGGCAATGGGTCAACTGGGCAGACCATCATTCTGACTGATCTTGAAGGATAAAAAAAATGGAAATAAAAATTGTGTTTTATGATTAGAAAAGTTTGGAAATTTTCGTGGATTATAGCGATGCTGCTTGTTTTTGCAGCTTGTGAGACTGATGATGAAGTAGATGAGCCCCTAAGGGATCCGGGAACGTTTGAAGCTGAAGTAACCGGAGACGTGGAATATGAAATTGAAGGAAGCGCTCAGTATGCCGAGTACACTCATCCTGAAACCGATGATGCGTTTTTTGCAATGAGTCTTGAATCTGATGACGGACAATCATTTCGGATATGGTTTGTAAGAGGCAGTGAGTTTGAAGGACCTGATACTTACCATATACAGGAATTTGATATTGAAGGAATGGGCGAAGAATGGGTATATGAAGTTGAGGAATTTGTAAGTTTTGCTTTAAATGAACTGAACGAGGAGGCGGAAATGTATATTTCCAATTCCGGGTCCATAACAATAGACGAAGCGCCGGAAAACAATCTTGAAGGCGACTTTGAGTTTACAGCGATCGGTTTTGAGATTGAAAACCCGGAGGAGTTTTTTCAGGTAACTATTGAGGGTGAGTATAATTCAGAATTCAGTGAAATACAGTTCCCTGAATTTGAGTAGTCTTAAAAAAGTGATATCTTATATGTTAGCAGAAACGGGTAGCCGTTTCTGCTAACTTTTTTTATTCTGAATGGCCCCCATGTTTGTTAATCTTATTTTGTCTGCCAAAGGCTGATGGGGGCTCAACCAGTCGTGTTTATTGTTTATACATGATTATTTAAAATTGCTATATTGGAGAATTATTATTTTGGTCTCTATGATTCCTTTACAGGTGGAAGTAGTGATAAATCATACTGAAAATTGATGTTTATGGATGATGTTGCAGTTGTTTCATTTTCATGCTACAGGGAATCTGTTGCAAAAGCATTTGATGAGATAAGGGCCGGAGGGGTGCTGGCAGACCAATCCAAAATCCTGATAAAGCCCAACCTGGTTGATGACCTGCCTTTTCCGGTAACCACGCCGGTTGACTGTATTGAAGCAATTATTGATTACGTACGCTCGGTGAGCGGTGCAGAAATAATTGTTGCTGAAGGCAGCGGGGGAGATAAATCAACCGGCGAAGTATTCACAGCACTGGGTTATACCCGGCTGGCTGAAGATAAGCAGGTAAGGCTCGTTGACCTGAATGAAGAGACCCTTGTGAGATCCGAAATACCCTCATGTAAAATTTTGAGCGAATATTTTATCCCTAAAATTGCGCTGGAATATTTTATAATAAGTGTTCCTGTGCTGAAGGCACACTCTTTTTCTGAGGTAACACTCTCGCTCAAGAATATGATGGGGTTTGCCCCTCCATCGCATTATCAGGAGGGAGGATTCTGGAAAAAGTCCTTTTTTCACAACCGGATCCATGAATCGATTATAGAGATGAATATGCACCGCATGCCTGATCTTACATTGATTGATGCCACTGTGGGTATGCCTGATTCACACCTTGGAGGAAGACAATGCAGTCCGCCGGTAAACAAAATAATTGCTTCATACGATGCCCTTGAAGCCGACAGGGCAGGGGCCGGACTGCTTGGATTTGACTGGAAGAATGTAGCCCACCTTGCGGATAACCACCCATTACACAGTTGAGAAACAAGGTTTAGAAATATATCCTGTAGGTCATCATCGGCATAAATCCCATCTGGTAATAGGTGGCTACCTCTTTCTTGTTATTGTCCCAGTTCTGGATGAAGATATTCTCCCTGTTGGTCATGTTCTGCAGATCAAGTCCCCATTCATGGTCGAAGCTGTTCCTGTTAAGGCGGAATGTTATCCGTCCGTTGAGCCTGAAATAATCGGGGAACCTTTCATTATAGGCCTCACTCCATTTATAGCGCAATGAATTGTCGGCCAGTGACTGCTCTTCATCGATGGGTAGTTTGCGGTGCCCCCCTGCATAGACCATTTTAAGATCGACAGACAGCAGGGAGTTCCTGCCAACTCCCCATTCATAACCGCTAAGGGCATTAATCACAAAATTATTATTGAAAGCCGAATTGCGCCACACACCGTCGTATCCGCGGTATCCTGCATCGAACAGGGATGCCGTTACCAGGTAGTAAAATCCCTGGTTCAGGAATTTTTCAAGGGTAAGCTCAATACCTTTGTTTTCGCCCGTACCGGAATTTTCCATATTGTCATACAGGTGAAAGGAGTAGCCCCCGCCCTGGTTCATAAGTGAAAACTCCGGTCTGCGCCATGCTACTGGTATATTGTAGAGTTTCTGGTAATATACTTCCAGCTTCAGCCTGTGCTCTTCTCCCAGGAGGCGGTCGTATCCGCCCACCAGGTGAATGCTGCGCGACAGGTCGAGGTGCTGGTTGGTCTTTTCATATGTCAGGTTAAGTGTGTCGGTAAGGCGTTGGCTGAAGTAGACAGCTTTCATCTGTGTCTGGCTGTGCAAACCGGCACCAAGGTTAACAGACTGCCCTTCGGAGAATTCCCATTTCAGTCCGATCCTGGGCTCGACCGCGTAGCTGTTGTTCATGAAGAGCATTGAAGAATGGAGTCCGCTGTTTACCGACAGCTCATCCGAGAACCGATGCTGCCATTCAATGAACGTCCTTCCGAACCCCATGTTTCCTGTGTTGTCGAGGTAATTGATGTACTGTTCCCCGGAAGTGTCTAGCTCCATGCCTGTATAGCTTACATCATAAAAATCATATACCAGGCCAGCGTTTAGGTAATTGCGTGAATTAAAACGGTGCGAATACTTTGAGGAGAAAGTGTACTTGACCTCACCCAGGGATTCCTTGATCTGTTCACTATCAGTGTTTAAACTGAGGTCGTATATATCTGCCGTACTCTCTATTCCCGATACGGCCAGTCTGTTTGTGAATCGTATGTCGTCACTGATATAATAGATATGATTCACCCCAATTACACCCATCCGGTTGCTGTTGTAGAGGTCGAGCCCGGTAAATCCGTACTGAGAATCTTTATCCTGGCTTTCCAGCATGGCAATGCTGTTATCACCGCCAAGTCCAAAAACAGAGATGCGCCCGCTTTCAAGAGGTATGTTTGCCTTGAAGGAGAAATCCTTGTATTGTGGTATCGCCGTACCGGTGCCAAAGTCCATTCCGACGGCATGCAGCACCTCCATCGTGCTGTAACGGAAGTTTGCCATATAGGAGGCCTGGCTGTTCTTAGAAAGCGGACCTTCGGCGCCAAGTTCAAACCCGTTGAAGCCTGCCTGGCCCATGAATTCATGCCTCTGGTTGTTCCCGTTGCGCATTCTGATATCGAAAGCACCGGCCAGCGCATTTCCGTATTCGGCCGGGAATGCGCCGGTATAGAAGTCGGAGTTGTTAAGGTGGTTTATATTCAGCATGCTTATCGGTCCCCCGGTAGTCCCTATTGAGCCGAAGTGGTTGGGATTGGGTATCTCAACCCCCTCGAGCCGCCAGAGCAGTCCCAGTGGCGAATTACCCCTGATCACTATGTCGTTGCGCTGGTCTGATACCGAGGTGACCCCTGCAAAGTTTGCCGCCATGCGGGAGGGATCTCCAAGGCTGCCTGCATACCGTTCGGTTTCGTCGATGGTGAAAGACCGGGCGCTGACAACGGCCATTTCGTTAATGGCCTGGTCTTTTCTTATTTCAGGTCGAACCATCACATCTTCCATAACGTAGACCTGCTCTTCAAGAGCAATATCCATCACCAGCTCCCTGCCAGACCTTAGCAGCAGGTTGTTAATAACTGCGGGCTGGTAGCCAATCATACTTACCTGTATATTGATTCGCCCCAGAGGGAGCCCGTCAATCCTGAATTCGCCGTTTATATTGGTGGTTGTACCTCTCAGCGGATCGCCGCCCAATATTACAACAGTAGCTCCGGGCAAGGGCAGCTCTGTATAGGCATCCAGAATCCTTCCGCGGAAAGTCTGGGTTAAATCTTGTGAGTGAGCACTTGCGGGGGAAAGCAGTACTGTTAAAATAAGGCCTGTTAAGAAAGCCTTGTTAAGTATTGGTTTTTTCATTTGGTTTGATATTTCAGATACCTCTCAGTATATACTCTTGTTGGTTAGTAGGCTTTGCTATTATTTGGAGTTTCTAAGGTTGATGGTTGTTTAATTTTAAGCAAAATTGGTTCTTTTTGCTTTATAAGGAAATTTTTTCCTTATGAACGGTCATATTTACCGGTTGAACCCTTATGTATTGCACTTGAATTACCGGCAAGCATAAAAAGTTTCCTTCTGCTCGATTTTTCCGGGCATGGGCTCTGTTAGATTTATATTACAATTGAAAGAAAACAGACAAAACAGCTTTTAACTGAGGCCGGCTTTTATTATTTTAACCATGGCATTGATCGCCGAGCTGTGGCCCCATCCGCTTAGCTGGTTTATGGTGCCTGTAAAATAAAGGCCTGTCTGGGGATTATGGAATGCAAAGGCGCCTGATTGTCCCCAGAACCCCAGTATTTCGCCTATTGGCCTGAAAGATGAATAAATGCGGGGTATCCAGAGCTTTTCCAGTCCGACACCAAAATAAAAATTGCCTGGAAACGCAATGAATTTCCACTCTTTTAGCTCTTCCAGATACTCCACAGGGAAAAATCTGCAGTTGAAAAATGCCTTAAGAAGCACCATGGACTCACGGGACGTCGATACCAACCCTCCCTGTGCTGTAATGGAAGCAATATAAACAGGAAGGTGTATCTTATTCGATTTGTAGTACATCCGGACAGGGGTGTTGTCGTTGATATCAGCGTAAGCATAGGTGTTTTTGAGCTCCAGCCTGTCAAAGATATATTCCCTGAAGGCATCAGCCAGATCTTTGCCGGTCACTGTCTCTATAATGGCACCCAGCATTTCATAGTTCGTGTCACAGTACTGGACTTTTCCTTTCTGACCGGGCCTGAACTTTGGTTTCATTTTTTTTACAGCCTCAACAACCCTCTCCCGGGGCCATGCCTCATCATTGCCGCTGAAAAGGCTTGCATCCGGCTTTTTGCCGTCTGCCAGCCGTTGAGAAAAATAGTCGGGAATTCCTGAAGTATTTGCCAGCAGATGCTTCACGGTAATTTCGCCGGTGTATTCAACCCCGTCGATCACATGAAGTCCCCGCAGCATTTCAGCGGGAAGATATTTGCTGATCCTGTCGTCAAGGTCAAGCCGCTTTTCAGCCCTGAGGTGCAATATGAACATTGAGACACAAAGCTTTGTAACGCTTGCTAAGAAATAGCGGTCATTTTCATTAATGTCTCCTGATGCTCCTGCCCAGGAAATTGATCTGTCTGAGTTTTCTACACAGAGCGCCGCCCCGAAGACATTTCTGTTTTTGGTCATTTTTTCAACGACCTGCTTAAGAAACTGTTCGTTTATTTTATTCATATCCAGGTTATCTATTTTTAGTAACGGGTGTTAATCTCCTGCAAGATATTGAAAAATTCTTCCTGTCCGGCTGAAAAATGCCTTATTTGCCAGTGGGTATAGCTGAAGTTTATTAGTTTGAGATAAATCAATCCATTTCTGTTTAAAGATACAGACATTATTGACAATACTACAATTATTTCTATTTTTAATAGAATTTTTTATTAATAAGTTTCTATTACTAATAGAAATTATGAATAATAATTTTGCATTTGCAATAACAATAATGTATTTTTGTCTGTATTATGAACAGAGATTTACTAATCCGGGTAGTTTCAGATCAGCGGAAATTGCGGTTCAAACCTGATGATCTGCCAAGGGCTGGACCTATGCCGCCGGACAAGGAAATCGTAGTTATTTCAGGTATTCGCCGCTGCGGAAAATCAACATTACTGCATGAGTTGCGTGATTATCACTCAGAAGAATCAGATTATTACCTGAATTTTGATGATGAAAGGCTTATAAATTTTACCGTTGATGATTTTCAAATTCTTCATGAGATCTTTATAGAGTTATATGGAAACCAGACGGTTTTTTATTTCGATGAGATACAAAATATTAAGGGTTGGGAGCGTTTTGTACGGAGGTTATATGATCACGGGAATAAGGTCTTTATTTTAGGGTCTAATGCCAGTATGCTGAGCCGGGAATTGGGCACCCACCTGACCGGGCGATATTACCAGGTTGAATTGTTCCCTTTTTCATTTCGTGAATTCCTTAAGCTGACCAGCCGCATTTGTCCTGAAAGCAGCATAATGACTACTCAGGAAAGTGCCGGACTGAAGGCCGCGTTCAATGAGTATTTTTTAAAAGGCGGCTTTCCTGCTTACCTGAAATCAGAAAACAAGCAGTATTTGAAATCATTGTATGAGGGTATATTGTACCGTGACGTGATGGTTCGTAACGGGCTTACCAGTGAAAGAGAGCTGTTGGAACTGGTACATTTTATGGCCAGCAATACTTCAAAACTGTTTTCTTACAACAGCCTGGCCGGTGTCATAGGAGTGAAGAACGCCACAACCGTTAAAAAATACCTGGGCTTTTTACACAACACATACTTGATATTTCTTGTCAATAAATATGATACATCCCTGAAGAAACAGTTACACAATCCCAAAAAAGGTTATTTTATTGATCCTGGACTTGTCAGAGAGATTGGCTTTTTCCACTCTGAGGACAATGGCAGGTTATTGGAAAACATTGTTTTTATTGAACTGAAACGCAGGGCTAAAGATGTTTACTACCATCAATCAAAAAGGGAATGTGATTTTGTAATAAAGGAAAAAAACAGGATTGTTGAAGCCATACAGGTGAGCTGGTCTCTTTATGATAGTAACACACGGAAAAGGGAGGTTAGCGGACTTATCGATGCTCTTGCCTGCTACGGATTGAATGATGGTATGATTCTAACTGATTCCGAAGAAGATCTTTTTGAGCAGGATGGGTACAGGATCACTGTAAAGCCTGTCTGGAAATGGCTGCTTTTTGATAATGATTGAATTCAGTTATGCAGTATAAATGCAAGAAGGCGAGCGTATTTTCAAATACAGGTATCAGAAACCTGCAGCTTTAAAATATTCATCTGTATTTTAATCTCCTTTATTATTGTTAAATTGGCATTCATCTACAAATCTTTGAATTATCAGTTATAAAAACCAATTTTTAGTTTAAAGTTCACAATTATAAAAATAACTTAAACAATATGATAAATTTTACCAAACACTAATGGTTCATAAAACTTACAGAAAATGAAGATAGTATTAATCATCCTGGGGCTGGTTGTGGTAATTGCATCATCCCTGTTCATCTATTACGGTGGTTTGAAAAAGGTCGACTTCTACATAGCTAAACAGGGAGGTGAGACCCTTGTTTATGTTGAGCAGACCGGTGATTACAGCAAAAGTGCAGGCCCGATCGACAAAATGTATTACTCATTGCTTAACGAGGAGGGTTTAGAAACATTCAGGGGTTTCGGGATTTACTATGACAATCCCCGTAAGGTTGAGAAGAGCAGGCTCAGGTCGGAGGTTGGCAACATCCTCGAAGATCCTGACCCGGAGATACTTAAAAAGCTGGAAGGCAGATACAACATAAAAATCCTTCCTGAGAAGGAGTACATAGTTACAGAGTTCCCTTACCGGGGGAAACTGTCGGTCATGATGGGCATTATGAAAGTTTACCCCGCCATGAACAGGTATGTAAAGGAGAACGGATTTGATGAAGATGGCTGGGTGATGGAGATCTACGATATACCCGGCAGAAAAATAGTCTACAGGAAAGAGATTGTGAAAAAGTAACCAGCATAGGTTTAGGAGGTATTCATGGAGAGAATAGATAAATCGACTTTAAGAGCTGTTGCCGGAGTTATGGCCTCAAGTTTTGCTGACGATCCCATGCATGAAATCATACTTGAAGGCTTGAGCAGGAAGGATGAGCTTCTCGCTGCTCATTCTGTTATTCATACCAGTCATGCACTCAGGAGCGGACAGCTCAGGCTGCTTGATGGCAACCCTGGTGCATTTCTTATCGGCCAGGACAGCCTCGATCAAAGCAGATGGAGCAACATAAAGCTGGCTGGCAGGATTTATCTCAGGACATTCCTTTTACTCGGGATGAGGGATATAAGGAGGATTATTTCCAACTATAAAAAAGCCGGCAGTGTAGTAAGCTTCGAATGGCAGGAGGATTTCGTGAACGGACGTTTTTTCAGGATAAAGATTGTAGCCATTGACGAGAACATGAGAGGGAAGGGAGCCTTCAGAAGGCTGGTTACTCCGGTGCTTGATTTTGCTGATAAAGAAAAAATACCGGTTGTGCTGGAAACTCACAACTGGGATAATGTGGGACTTTATGAGCATTTTGGTTTTGATCTGGTCAAAACAATAAAGTCCTGCAGAACTCAAATAGAACAATACTGCATGATAAGAAATCCTGTTTCAAAACCAGCTACCTGTTGAAAATGGTTTGGCCGGATTTTAATATTTTGAGATTACCCAATTCATTTTTATTTACCGGTATCGGCTTGATTAAATAATAATTACTATCATTCTATTGTAGATAGAAGTTTTCA
>PWHJ01000236.1 GCA_003554865.1 Bacteroidota bacterium
ACCAAGTAGAAGTGGAATGTCACATGAATCATCTGGTAAATCTATAACAACAAACATGAATACACTTACAAAAAGATACAAACAAGTTGTAAGAGGATTAACCAGTGTTCCTAAACAAATTATAGGTTCAGCAGCTCGTGAAACCAAGAAAGTATTCAGAAAACATAAATCAATGGTGCAAGAAAACAAAACAGTATCAAGTTTATATAAATATTTAAAACGAAAAGTAGGTGGATACACCAGCAAATCACAAAGTTTTGTAGAAAGAACACCGCAATCTAAAGATAGACAGTCAACAACAACCATGCCTAAAATCATACCAAACACAAAAAGATTGTTAACAATTGCAAACAGGTATGTAGAATCAACATCAAATAAATATAAATCACTTGCACCTTATGGCAAATTGAAACTACCAAGAAGAACAAAAACAGTATCAAGTTCATATGAATCACTTTCCAAAAGATACAAGCAAGTTGTAAGAGGATTAACCAGTGTTCCTAAACAAGCAATTGCAACAGCCGCAAGAGGCCCAAAGAAAGTGTTTAGAAGACATTTTTCAGCAACAAAAACCACAAAACCTAAGACATTATACAGTAACATCGTGAAAAGATTCGTCAAAACCAACACAAGTAAACACAAAACAACATATGTAGATAGAGTTATAAATAGAACATTGCCAGTTATAAGTACTGTTAAAAAACCAATATCCAGACTTAGAAGATATGCACACCACCAGACTTCATTTGTGTTGTCACATATGGAAAAAACAAAAACAAAAACAAAAAGACAACTCATAATACAACCAAGATATATCTTAACCAATACAAAGGCAATTATATCAAAAACAAAAAGATTTGGAATAGTATTTTCAACAAGAAAATTACTATCTAAATTAGATAAAACGATTTCAAAAACAACAAGAGACGGTTACCAACATGCAAGAGCACTAAAATCGAAAACGAAAATATTCAAACCAGATGTATACAGGACAAATATCAATGACAGATTGATAAAAACAATTTCAAAACCATTTAAATCAGGAGCAAAAAGATATAAGGTTGTATCCAGAGGTATAACAAGCATACCAAGACACATCATAGGTTCAACTGCCCGGGGTCCAAAATTAGTTCACAGAGTGCACACAACAACGATGCCGAAAGTTGAAAGTAAAATAGAAAGAATCACCAAAAACCATAGAGATGTAATCAGCAAAAAGCTTGAAAATGTAACTAAAATAACTAAACAAACAACAGTTTTATCTGATAGATATATTAAATCCCTTGTAAATAAAATAAAAGCGCCTAATAGACGAATAAACAGCAATATAAGGCGTTTAAACAACAAGATGTCAGAAATAAATCTTGTACCTGTGTTTGTTGTCAAAGTTATCAGGGACGTAAAATCAACAACAAAGCGGCATCACTCAATCTTGATAGATAGGTTTACCAGCAAAGTCAGACCGCACATCACAAAGATGCAGGATTATGTCACACATACATACGCAAGTATCATGGGTGGACCGCGATATATCAAATCAACCATGAAAAATGCCCGGTCAAAACTTAGAAGGACTCTCTATATAGAAGACAGACACAATAAATCAATGATACAACCAACCAAAACATCAATAGTGGATAGAATAATAAAAATAAACAGAGAAAAAATACACAAAACACAAGAATACATAGCCGCAACATCAAGACAATTGAAAGTTTATTCAAGAATGATAGTAACAAGTACGAACAAAAGCATATCAAAACTTGATAGAAAAGTGACACAACCTCGTGAACTAAAATCAATCGCAAAACAAACAATTTCAATTACAAAGAGAGCAAGAGTCACCTTAAATAGAGCAACAACAAGCATAAAATCAGCAACAAAATCAATACACAGAAGAATAACAAGTGGATTCAGAGCAATATTAGGTAAAACAAAGAAAGGTTTAACAAAAAGAGTGTTCATCACTGGTCATGAGTTTAAGACAGAAACACACATATCTAAAACTATGAATACAAGCACAGAATATCAGAAAGTAATTGAAACGACTACAATAAACAAACAAAATTCATGACAAAAACAAATATGAGGTTGGAAAAGGATGCTTAATGAAAGTTTTGACGTTGGAGATTCGATAATTATAGAGTATACAGTGAAAGAAAGGGAACCGTTTGAAGATTATAAGAAATTTGAACCAGGTGAAAACAGTGATCCTGTGCAAATCAGCATAAAAAGTGAATCAGGCAAGGAAATTGCTGATACACCAATGAACAAGTATGAAGATCACAAGTATCAATACACATGGAACACAATAAATCTTGATCCTGGTTACTATTATGTTGAAATCAAAGTTGAAAAAGGTAGTTCAACACATGTTGATAAACACACAATTAAACTCATAGGTGATTAAACATGGGTATAATGAATAAAATAAAAAGTATGTTAGGTTATAATGATGAAACAAAATGCTGCAAGGTGATTGAAAAACCAGATGGTGGCAAGCATTACATAAGGAAAACTAAATCAAATTTGAAAGATATTAAAGATGGATATGGAGGTGAAGATTAATGGCTGAATATGTTAGAGAAGCTTTTTATGAAGGTGTACGTGAAGATATTGAAGGGACCACAGTTGACAAGATAAGATTACTTGATGAGAATCAGGAAGAACTCGTAACGATGGATCTTGAGGATGAACGCGTTGAATACAAGATACTGACTACTGGTGTAGAAATTGTAGCATCGATAAAGGGTGACGAAGAAGATATACCCGCAGATGAAACAACCTACTGGGGATCAGTATTGTTAAACAGTGAAGGTGATGAAGTAACGGAAAAAGTGTCACACGTCAACGCAACACTCAACCACCCTGACGACGAACTAACTTCAATACACGAGCTGGAGATACCTGAACAGGAAGAATAATAGGGTATCTCACCCACTATTTTTAT
>PWHJ01000189.1 GCA_003554865.1 Bacteroidota bacterium
ATTAATTTGAGTTTTAAGTTTGTATTTAGTTCGCCTTTAAATCCCCACCTCACAGGCTTATCTCGGCGCTACCCATGTTTATTCATCTTATTTTGTCTGCCAAAGGCTGATGGGGGTTCATCTGTATATTTTACCGATCCGTTTATATTATGACAATTAAAGGGAGTCGGCCACTATTTCGGCCAGTGTTTTAATTTGTACATTCAACCTGTATGTTGCATTTATCTGCAAAAGCTGATCAATACAATTATGGCAGGGGGCAACAACAATGGCTGCACCTGTTTTGCTTATCTGATCGGCTTTTATTTCAGCAATTTTTATCCTGCGTTCATTATACTCGCTCATAGCCAGCTGGCCTCCCCCTCCTCCGCAACAAAAGTTTTCAATGCCCGAAGGTGTCATCTCCACAAATTCCTGCACACAACTTTTAATTATATACCTCTGCTCCTTAACTATTCCTCCTCCCCTGACAAGGTTGCAAGGATCATGCAAAGTTACCTTGCCGGCAACCTTTTCCTTTTTCGGACAAATCACCCCATTTTCTATATAAGAAGCTATCAGCTCAACAGAAGAGAGAACTTCAAAAGGCAACTTTTTGCCAATATAATTGGGCGCCTCCCAACGGTTCGACCTCACCCCGTGGCCGCATTCGGCAAGCACAAGCCTTTCGGCTTTAATTTTGACCATCTCATCAAACATCCTTTTGGAAATTACTTCGGCTTCCCCGGGATGGCCTGAAAAGTAAGCATAATTTGTAACATCATACATAGCTGTCGAGAGCGTCCAGCTCTCTTTTGCCATGTAAAATATTTTTGCCATAGCGGAAATGGAAAGAGGAAAAAATTTAGGCTCTCTTGGATTCAAAGTATACAAAACCTTACTGCCTGGTTCATTCAAAGGTATACGTGCCCCGGTGTCATCTAGTTCATCCCGTAACTCTTCCTCCATCCAGTCAAGAGTATCTGTAAAATCCTCATATAGTATTGCCATATTGTTACCCGACTCCAGGGCTGCCTTAACGGTCGATTGCAGGGAGCCGGGAACATACCCCATAACGGCAAGCATCTCGCGCCCTTTTCTTACAACATATTCAACATCAACCCCCACCGAGCAGTTTTTCACACAACGTCCGCACATGGTACAGGCACCGTAAAGCAAATCGATCATTTCATTTACCGTTGCCTGATCAAGGTTTCGTGCCCCAATAAGCTTTGGAACCATTTTCCCGGCAAAAGTGAAGTACCTTTTGTATACTGAAGAAACAATATTTACCTTGCTTGCCGGAATAAACCTTTCATCCTCTCCGGCAAGGTAATAAAGGCAGCTTTTTGCACAAAGCCCGCAACGAACGCAACTGTTAATATGGGTGAACAGCTTGCTGTCTTCGTGTTTTCCCAGGATTTCCAGCCCCTTTTCTATTTCTTTGCTACTTATCTGCTTCATTTGCCCTCCCTTGTTTTAACAGGCCAAACATTGCGCCAGCCATAAAAATAACCTAAATGGAAACGGGCAGCAAAAAAGTATATCACATGTTTCAGCTTGCCAAAAGGAAGCCAGATAAGCATAAGTGATGCTGTCAGGAAATAAAAGGGCTCTGAATGAGGAAACAGCAGGGCCAAACCTGCGGTCACCTGAAATGTGGTAACCAGGATATTGGAAAGGTAATCGTCAAATGTTGAAAGCAATCTTACTTTTTTGTCACTTATGCGTTTCAAAAGAATGGCGACTCCACATGCAGCCCCGGTGAATAGTAATACAGCCGATACAGGTTTTACACCTTCATTGATATTAATTTGGGCAAGAAACAAAATAAACAGCAAAAGTCCCAGGAATGTCCCCAAATGATAGACAACACCGGCAATATAATAAGGAAGGTTCAAGTAAGCCGATTCTTTGAAAGCAGGGTTCATTGCCCCGGTATAGGAATATAATATAGCCGAAGAGGTATTACCCGATTTTTTTGAATAATCAACAGGCCTGCCCCTTTTTACAAGATATGCTACACAGTAAAGGCAGACTGACGTGCAAATTGCGGCAGATACTACTGCAACCCAGTAATACCAGCTCATATAAAATATATTTTGGTTAAACACACCCGTCAGGTTTTGGCAATCCGGCAACCCGGCATGCACCACGGGCCGGTCCCAGAGGAAAAAGCTCATATATCTGGCGAAGCTTCAGTCCGGTCTCCTTGCATATATGCCTTATCATTGGAGCCATCCCCTTTTCTTCATAATTTTTTCTTATAATATTGATAACAGCCCAGTGTTTTTCAGTAAGCTCCCCGATACCGTCATATTTGGCTATCAGTTCGGCCACCTCTTCATTCCATATATAGGGATCTGTTAAAAAACCGTCGCCGTCAACTTCAAAAACTTTTCCTTCAATTTCAATATTTGGCATTATTTAAGCTATTTTATTGGTTATAAAAATCCTTCTTCATACTTGTCAATTATCTCATCAGTGGTACCTGATGTATCGGGCATAACAAAATCCGGGCAAAAAAAATAGTCAACCTTTGTCATGTATCTTTTGCATTTTGTCCAGTTAGCCTTGCCTCCAAGGCAGTAAACCCTCATATAGTAATCCCTTTGCTGATCAGGGGCGAAAGCGGGATTGATGACAAGAGGGCAATTTTTGTAATTGATACACTCTTTCTGCATATTAAATCATTAACACTTGTCAAATATAATTGAAAAATATGTTTGATTTTTCCTGAATTAAAAATTTTGAATATATACTCTTTACACCTGAGCTTAAAGTGAAGGCTGATATGTCAAATTATTGCTAAATTGCATAAATAAAAAACAAAGTATATGAGCAATTTATCTTTAATTAAAACACATGAAGCTCCGGAACCGGGAGGCCATTATTCACAGGCTGTTGTTTACGGCGGACTTGTATATGTTTCGGGGCTCCTGCCGGTTACGGTTAAGGGAGAAAAGATAACCGGCAATATAGAAGATCAGTTTAAGCTGGTACTGAAAAATATGGAAAATATATTAAAGGCCGCGGGCAGCTCTAAGGATAAAGTTTTAAAAACGGTTATTTATATCTCTGATATTAAATGGTGGGATAGTGTAAACGAAATATATGCCGGCTTCTTTGAAGAGCATAAACCCGCTCGGGCTATTGTACCGGTTAAAACGCTCCATCACGGCTTTTCGGTTGAGCTGGAGGCAACCGCCGCCGTTATCCAATAAAATAAGTTTATTGCACAATGCCCTTCCCGGCAATTACAATATCAACACATTTGCTAAAACGCTTTGCAATAAACGGATTCACCGCCAAGTTTAAACGGTCATGCACGTTACACCCTTAAAAAATAACCGGAGAATAAGCCTCCGGTTATTTAGGTTCTTTCCTTGGATTGGCCTTGCTTACCTTTAGGCTTCTGCCCTGTACCTCGCTACCGTTCAAGGCATCAATTGCGCTTTGTGCCTGCGAGTCATCTTCCATCTCAACAAAAGCGTATCCCTTGGAACGCTTTGTAAACTTGTCTGTAATAACTTTCACCGAAACCACATTGCCAAAATCGGAAAACAACTTCTGAATTTCGGTTTCTTTCATGGAGTAGGGAATATTCCCGACATAAATTGTCATAAACGGTTAAATTAAATTAATACAGACAAGTTAATACATTTAAGGGAAAAATAAAAATTATATTAATCTCCCAATGTGGCCACCATAACTGCCTTAATTGTATGAACACGGTTCTCTGCCTGATCAAAAACAACCGAAGCCTCAGATTCAAAAACATCATCGGTAACCTCCATTGCCTCAAGACCGAACTTTTGGAAAATTTCCTCTCCTACCTTGGTTTCCCGGTTATGAAAAGATGGAAGACAATGAAGAAATTTCACTTTCGGATTGCCGGTTTTTTCCACTACCGAGCTGTTAACCTGGTAAGGCCTGAGAAGGTCAATTCGCTTCTCCCAGACAGAATCGGGCTCACCCATTGAAACCCATACATCGGTATAAAGGAAATCAACACCTTTAACGGCTTCATCAACATTGTCGGTTACAGTTATTTTTGCACAACTCTCTTTGGCCAGCTCTTTACAACGGTCTACCAGCTTCTCATCAGGCTGGCATTCTCCTGGGGCTGCCGCCCTGAAATCCATTCCCATTTTGGCTGCCCCAACCAAAAGTGAATTTCCAACATTGTTTCGTGCATCACCCAGGTAGCAGAAAGATATATTATCAATTGGTTTGTTGCAATTCTCCAGCATAGTCTGAAAATCTGCAAGTATCTGGGTAGGATGATATTCGTCGGTCAGTCCGTTCCAAACCGGCACCCCGGAATATTCGGCAAGCTCCTCAACAATTTTCTGACCAAAACCCCGGTATTCAATCCCGTCATACATCCGGCCAAGAACGCGTGCAGTATCTTTCATTGACTCCTTATGGCCGATTTGCGACCCACCGGGCCCCAGGTAAGTTACAAGCGCCCCTTGTTCGAAAGCGGCAACTTCAAAGGCGCAACGGGTACGGGTAGAGGATTTTTCAAAAATAAGCGCAATATTCTTTCCCTTCAGTTTTGGCTGCTCTGTGCCGCAATATTTTGCGGTTTTCAGATCGGCCGAAAGCTTCAGCAAAAAGGCTATCTCACCGGGTGTAAAATCAAGTAGCTTTAAAAAACTGCGGTTCCTTAAATTGTAAGCCATAGTAATTTTTTTAATTTACAGGTTGTTAATATTATTATTAAAACGCTCTTGCTTTTTTTAACCTTCAGAATAAAAAGGTTCTGTTTACTTGGTTATACTGGTTCCAAAAGATGTGTCCTCTAACTTGAAAGCTTCAGTGATGACACTTCTGCTGCCTCCATTTTCAACAAACTGAAGTGATGCATGTATCTTGGGCGCCATACTCCCCTCTCCGAACATTCCCTGCTCAAGGTACCTTTTCGCATCGGCGACTTTTAAATGCTCTATAATCTTTTCACCGGGCTGTTTGTAGTTAATGTAAACATATGGAACATCTGTAAGTATATAAAATTCATCTGCCCCGATCTCAGCAGCAAGAAGGGAAGAGGCCAGATCTTTGTCTATCACAGCCTCCGATGGACGAACATTGTTGTTTTCATCTATATATACGGGGACACCTCCGCCTCCGGATGCTATTACGATCGTACCTGTTTTGGCCAGTCCTTCAACTACCTTATCGTTCATTACATTGACAGGTTTGGGGGATGCTACAACACGCCGCCATCCCCTTGTGGTTTTAACCTCTTCCTTGAAAACCCACCCCTTTTCCTTTGCAAGCCTGTCGGCCTGCTGCTTATCATAAATCCTTCCAACCCTTTTTGTTGGATTTTGAAAAGCTTCATCATCCTTGTCAACCTTTACCATTGTGACAAGTGTTACAACCTCACGACTGAGATTGTGTTTGCGCAAAACATTGTGAAGGGTTCTCTCTATCATGTACCCAATAGCTCCCTGAGAGTCAGCCACACAAACATCAAGCGGCATGCGGGGTATATCGTACATCTGTTCCCCCGCCTCATTTTGCATCATAATGTTTCCCACCTGCGGACCGTTACCGTGGCTAAGAACAATGTTGTAACCTTTTTTTACCAGAAAAATAATGCTTTCCAGTGTTTCGGCTGTATTTTGCTCCTGCTGATCTATAGTACCTTCCTGACCGTCACGCAGCAGCGCATTACCACCAAGTGCAACCACAACTAGTTTACTCATATATGAAAATTTTTGAAATTATAATATAATGCGCAAAATATAAATTATTTTATTAAATGAATATATATGCAGCGCTTTCAAAGTGGTTTTTTTTAACTAACCGCCTTGCCTGGCAAATTTTTGCAAAGCAGGGCTTTTGTTAATTTATTATATTTTGCATAATAAACTCGTTTTTCTGCATCTCCAGAAAATGGTAATCATTTATTCGTATATTATTTGATTAAAGTCCACTAAAAAATAATTTGTTTACATGTGAAATCGACCGCAGGTCAAATCTCCATGCTTTATACATATTTTTTTGTGAGCTTTAGCTGATGGGGGTTCATTACTGTTTTTTGAATATCTTTGTGAAATTGAAAAAAAACAGGGATTTTTGGTAAAAATTTGCAAATTTTGCAATACACAAAAGCGGCGCACTTTCTATTAAAGCAACAGGGATGAGTTCAAAAAACAAGCAGCAGACAAAAGAAAAAAGCAGGAAAAAAAGGAAAGGTTTATTAAGCTTTTTTAAAGACGAGCGCTTCAAGGTTTCAATGGGAGGCTTTCTTCTTATTTTTGCGCTCTTTTTGACCTTGTCTTTCATATCTTATTTTTTTACCTGGAAAAGTGACCAGAGCTTTTTTGACGAGCAGAAGGTAATTTCCGGAGCTGAAGTGCAGGTTGAAAACTGGGCAGGAAAAGCGGGAGCATATTTTGCCCACAATTTCCTTTACAAGGGTTTCGGACTTCCCTCCTTTTCAGTTCCTTTCCTTCTATTTTTGATTGGTTTCCGCTTTCTGAACATCCGCATTCTGCCCCTTGGAAAAACTTTCCGCATGACAATTACTGCAGCCGTTATATTGTCAGTTATTCTGGGGTACCTTTTCGAAAATTCGGCAAGTATATTGGGATACGGACCCGGGGGTGTGCACGGCTATGAAATGGCTGCCTGGCTGAACGCATTTATAGGGAAAGCCGGTACAGGTTTTTTCCTTGGCATTGCGGTTTTCATATATCTGATCTTCTCTTTTGAAAGTATATCAGTCATAATGAAAAGAGAATTAAAACAACTCTTTTACGGGAAAAAACCGGCCACACAAACCACCACTGCTGACCGGGAGGAGTCTTCACCGGAACCGGCCTCAACAGAGACAGAAGAGGCTCATCCAACCACCGTCTTCAAAACAGACAACAAAGAGGAAAAAACAGCTGCACAAGAAGATGAGGATATTAAGCTTACCGTACGCCATAAAAAGGAGGATGAGGATATTACAACAGGTCACGGTACGAGTCAGCAGATAAAAGACTATGATCCCACACTGGATTTACCCTCATACCAGCTGCCGCCTTTGAACCTTCTGGAAGAACACAGATCCGACTCCTCAAACGTTACAAAAGAGGAGCTGGTAAACAATAAAAACAGGATAGTTGAAACTCTTGGCAACTACAAAATCCGGATTGACAAGATAACAGCCACAATAGGACCCACCATCACCCTCTATGAAATTGTTCCCGCACCCGGAATAAGAATTTCAAAAATCAAAAACCTTGAGGATGATATTGCTCTCAGCCTGGCTGCGCTGGGAATAAGGATTATAGCACCAATCCCCGGAAGAGGCACAATAGGCATAGAAGTTCCGAACCTTAATCCGGAGACTGTATCAATGCGCTCAATTATCGGCTCCGCAAAATTCCGGGATACAAAATATGATCTGCCCCTTGCGCTGGGTAAAACCATTTCAAACGAACCCTATGTGGTTGACCTCACCAGAATGCCCCACTTGCTTGTTGCAGGTGCTACCGGCCAGGGTAAGTCAGTTGGACTAAATGCAATAATAACCTCGCTGTTATACAAAAAACATCCGGCCCAGCTTAAATTTGTACTTATAGATCCCAAGAAGGTTGAATTAACGGTTTATTCAAAAATAGAGAACCATCACCTTGCCAAGCTTCCGGATACTGAAGAGGCCATTATCACTGACACACAAAAGGTGATACACACGCTCAACTCACTTACAATAGAGATGGACCAGCGATACACTCTCTTAAAGGAAGCACATGTGAGGAACATTAAGGAATACAACAACAAATTCATCTCTCGGCGGCTCAATCCTCAAAAAGGACACCGCTATATGCCCTATATCGTTCTTATAATAGATGAATTTGCCGACCTGATAATGACCGCGGGCAGGGAAATAGAAGCACCTCTTGCCAGACTTGCACAACTGGCACGGGCTGTTGGTATTCATCTTGTCATTGCAACACAGCGGCCAACAACCAATATAATAACCGGCATGATAAAGGCCAATTTCCCAAGCAGAATTGCTTTTCGTGTAACATCGATGATGGATTCGCGCACGATCCTCGACACACCCGGTGCCAATCAGCTTATTGGCAGGGGTGATATGCTTATCACCTCGGGCAGCGATCTGATCAGGCTGCAATGCGCTTTTATTGACACTGGAGAAATTGATAAAATCACCGGGCATATCAGCTCCCAAAAAGGCTACGACGGCCCCCACCTTCTTCCCGAATATGTTGATGAAAGCTCTTCAGAGCGGGGTGAGGCTGACCTGAACAAAAGAGATGAAATATTTGAAGAGGCAGCACGACTGGTTGTTCAAAATCAACAGGGATCGACCTCACTTATTCAGAGAAAATTCTCAATTGGCTACAACCGGGCCGGAAGGATCGTAGACCAGCTTGAAGCAGCAGGTATTGTCGGACCGTTCGAGGGAAGCAAGGCCCGCCAGGTTTTGGTCAACGACGAATATACTTTGGAACAATTATTGAATGAACTCTCTACAACAAACAGACAATAAAATGCGAAAATTACTCAAAACAATACTTATCCCGGCTACACTTCTTACAGTGCTGCCGGCTCTAGCCCAACAGGATCCCCATGCGGAAAGGATCTTAAAACGGCTCTCTGAGAAAACCGAATCCTATTCCAGCCTTAAAATGGATTTCACCGTCAAGGTAGAAGACAAGCAAAGAGGTACAACCGACAAATTCGGCGGTACCGTTTTGATAAAAGGAGAAAAGTACAGGCTGGATGTTTTTGACACTAAAACTTATTTTGACGGCGAAGCGGTTTACACTTATTTGACCGATGTAGATGAAGTAATGATATCCGACCCGGAAGAAGAAGAGGATGAAACCGACATGTTTTCAAATCCGGCAAAAATACTCAGGGTTTATGAGGAAAATTTCAAATACAGGATGCGGGGTGAAGTTAACCTCAACGGCAAAACCCACTATGAAATAGACCTGCATCCGGAGGAAAGGGAAGTTGAGTTCCACACGATTAAGCTTTTCATTGACAAAGAGGATACTGTGCTTCATAAAGCTGTTATATCGGGAAAGGACGGTTCAGTATACACTATTGAGATTCAAAATATTGAAACCAATATGGAGGTAAGCAAGGAGGATTTCACATTTGATCCGGAGGAACATCCCGGAGTTGAGGTTATAGACATGCGCTGGTGAAAAGCTCCGCGCCTGGCCGGCAAATTGCATAGCCGGTACCTTTTCTTCAGTCATTCGGGATACTCAACACGCGCATGATAAATGTTGCGTAGCTTCTTTTTGAATATCTCCTTTATCTGTGTAATATTCTTAAATGTTATTTGTGCATCGCACAATTGTTCCTCAACAACCTGATAATTTATTATACTGTCAACAAGATCATTTATCGTTTTGGCATTTATTTCCCTGAGGCTCCTGGATGCAGCCTCAACGGAATCGGCCATCATCAGAACTGCCGTTTCCTTTGAATAAGGACGCGGGCCAGGATATGTAAACTTTTCCAGGTCGAGCTCTTCTTCCGGGTACTTTTTCAAAAAAGAACGGTAAAAATACTGAACTTTTGTAGTGCCATGATGTGTACGTATAAAATCTATTATCGCATCGGGCAAATTGTATTTCTTGGCCATTTCGACGCCTTTGTTAACATGACTTATAATAATTTGAGCACTCTCATCAAATTCCTTAAAATCGTGGGGATTCATCCCTGATGTCTGGTTTTCTATGAAATATCCGGGATTCGACATTTTCCCAATGTCATGATAAAGAGCACCTGTTCTCACAAGCAACGAATTGCCGCCAATGAGAAAAATTGCATTTTCAGCCATATTTGCAACCTGTATGGAATGCTGGAATGTACCGGGAGCTTCTTCAGCAAGCTTTCTGAGCAGAGGCTGATTGGTATCGGAAAGCTCCATAAGGGTGGCATCGGATAAAAAACCGAATGTTTTCTCAAAAATATACTGCAGAGGATAAGCCATTAAGATAAGAAGTCCGTTACCACCGAACCATGCAAAATTCAGCCAGTCGATCCCGCCTATGCTTCTTTCTTTTATAGCAGCCATGCCAAAATAAAGAACCGAATATGACAAAACGATCACCGCAGATGTTAAAAACAGCTTACTTCTGCGGTGCAGACCTGACAAAGTGAAAATAGCAGCTATACCGATCATGAAATTTAAAAAAACAAACTCATAGCTGTTGGGCACAAAAAAACCTACTATAAGAAGAATTATAATATGCTGGAACAAGGCAAGGCGTTCGTCATAAAACGTTCGTACAATGATGGGAACAATAGCAAAAGGTATTATGTAGCTGCTCAGGTCACTGAAGCGGATAAGTATTATGGAGCTTCCTACCATAAGCAGGGTAATAAAAAGTATAAACAAGGTTTTGCGGAGGTTTTGAAGTATTTCAGGCCTGAACCTGAAAAGGAATAAATAGAGTACAAAAACAGATGATAACACAAGAAGGAGCTGGCCTAAAAAAATAATATTAAGATTGGTGCCAAGGTATTTTGACTCGTATTCACGTTCCAAAGACTCAAGGATCTGGAAAGTCTCTCCGGTTATAAGATCGCCCTTTGATACAATCCTTTCACCTTCCTGAACCATGCCTCTTGCAAGAGATATTTCATCCAGCTCGCTCTCAAGCACCTTGTCGGTTGTCTGCTCGTCATAAAATACATTGGGAACAATAAAATCTGAGAAATCAACTGAGGCAAAGAAAGAGAACACCTCTTCGGCAGCTTCTTTTTCCGTGCCTTCCTGGAATCTGCGGATCTCAGAGGTTATATGTTCATAGGCCGATTTTGGAAAGAAAAGGTTATCTGCAGGAACTCTCTCGCCGACATTATTTCTCAGCAACACCACTTCATCAATCTCATCCCATGAAATATCATGATCATGAAATCTTTCTGCTATGCCGACCGAATAAACCTCCTCCAGCAGATCGGCAGTATATTCAAAATATTTGTCCTTATATTCCGATAAAGCAGGATTGTTCCTTTTGAAAGCATCCAGCTCATCTTCCCCGATATTGTGACGGTCGGCCAAAAAATCATCCCACTGGGTCGAAACATATGATTGAAAATGTTTCATCTGTTGTTCAAACACCGCGCTGTCATAAACAAAATAGGGAGCCGTATTCTTTATAACGCTGTCGCGTTCCGCGGCAAGCCGGGACTCTGATTTATAAATGGGAAAATCAAAAGGTGCAATGAGAGTTTCATGAAGCCAGGGTCTTCCTCTTTGAAACTCATAACGAAAAGTGCCTTCGCGGGGCAAAGCATAAACAATAACCAAAGCCGTAAGCAAAAACAAAGCTCCCACCAAAAGGTCGTGGCGGTAATGTTTTAACAATTTCAATATCTTCATTCGTACAAATTAAGTTTCAATACTCTGTCCCAATCTAATGCAAAAAAACAAATTTTAGTGTATACTGAGGTTAAATATAACATACATTTTTTATAATATTTTCTATTTCTTTGCATAATATTTTTTTAAAAACGGTAAATACACTTACAATAATTTGTAAAAACTTAATAACCGGGCCAAAATGCCATACACTTATAATTACCCCCGTCCGGCTTTAACTGCAGATTGCCTGATATTTGCAGGTGACACCTCTGAAAAATACATACTTCTTATAAGGCGCAAAACTTATCCTTTTGAAAATATGTGGGCTCTTCCGGGAGGTTTCATGGATATGAACGAAACCATTGAAGAAACCGCCGAAAGAGAACTGAAGGAAGAAACCGGCCTGTCTGATATAAATCTTAGTCAATTCAGGGTTTACAGCAAGGTTGACAGAGACCCGAGAGGGAGAACCGTAACTGTGGTATTTTATGGAGATGCCGGGAAAAGTATCCCTGAAGTAAAAGGAAGCTCCGATGCAGAAAATGCCCGCTGGTTTCCTGTTGACGATTTGCCGGCCCTGGCCTTCGATCACGGTATCATTATTAATGAATTTATTAATTCCCCGTGTTGGAAGAAACTTCAGAAGTAGGCGGCAAGTTTGATAACAAAAACTTCTGCACTTTTCTTACAACTTCCTTCTCAATACAAACTTTTGCGCTGTGGCTGCCGGTAATCCGGACCGCCCGGTTATCGGCAATGCACGGCATATAATTTAAAACGGGGATGCATTAAGCACCCCCGTTAATATATTAAAAGCCTTCAGATGTTATTCGGCAGGTTCGTATCCGTCAATTCTTCCTTTCTTGATTGCCGGAATACCTTCCTCCATCCAAACCGGCGCAGGTTTATCCTTAAGGTAATGATCAAAGAACTGGTTCATGCGTATATCATAATCAATCCTGTTAGGCCACCTTTGCAGGTTGTGAGCCTCATCATCATAGCTCAGAAGCCATGCCGGCGATCCAAGGCGCCTTAAAGCCATGTAAAGCTCAATACCCTGGTACCATGGCACAGCACCATCGGCATCATTGTGCATTATCATCATCGGGGTGTCAATCTTGTCTGCAAAGAAAAGCGGGGAATTCTCAAGATACCTGAGAGGGTAATCCCACATGGTACCTCCGATACGGCTTTGTGTCTCCTCATACTGGAACTGGCGGCTTCTGCCTGTGGCCCAACGTATACCCCCGTATGCACTAAACATATTGCTTACAGGAGTGCCTGCAACTGCAGCGGTAAACATATCGGTCCGGGTTACAATATAGGCAGCCTGGTATCCTCCCCAGCTCTGACCGCATAGGGCAATTCTTTCACGGTCAATGAAATCATACTTGTTCAGCATCGCTTTCGTTCCGCTCACAATAGAATTGTATGCAGTCTCACCCGGGTAACCTTCAATGTAGGGATTGATGTCCGGAACAAAAACGACATATCCGTTACTTACCTGGGGTGTTGTGTATATACGGGCACGGCTCGGCATTGGTATGAAATGGTGGTGCTTCTCATGAGACTTGCGTTCATAGAAATAGACTATCATTGGGTGCTCCTTGTTGGGATCCAGGTCATCCGGAGTATATAAGAGCCCCTGCAAGGTGTCATTGTTGAACGAAACCCCCTCCACAAGCTCAACATCACCCCATCGGTATTCATCCTGCTGAGGATTGGTGTTGGATATCTTGCGGGCATTGTCAAATGACATATCGCTCAGCCACAGATCGGGATACATGCGGAAAGTGCTTTTTCTCCACATCAAAATATCTGCATCCTCCGCCTTTGTGGGTCTTAAATAACGTACATCATCCATCACAATTTGAGAAGGAGAGCCCGGACGGTGAACGGCAACCTCATAGAAACCGCTCTGCTTGTTGTCATCATTGAAGGCATCCAGCATTAAGGTTTGCCTGCGGCCGATGTAATCATTACCCTCAAGATCAACATAACGCAACCTTATATTATTTTCACGGCCATAACCTCCGGTAACATTTACAGGCTGATCATCTCCGGCGGGATCAACCCTCCATATATCATGATGATCATAAATAAGCACATAACGTTCATCCTCAACCCAGCCAGCAATTCCGTAAGGAGAAGGCTCCTGCGGCCTGTCGTTCAGCACATTGTAAAATTCATGGGGTATGTCACCTGTGAGATTCTTTTTAGTGCCGTCCTCAACCGATATTGCATACCAGCTGCTGTCAGTATATTCATAATTTAAAAGATAATTCCCGTCAGGGGAAAGGCTTGTGTGGAAAAGATCCCTTTCAAGTATCTGCTCCCTCTCTCCCGTATTTACATCAACCAGGTAATAGTCACGGTAATTACTAGCCGACCAGGTGGTTTTTTTGCGGTAAGGCAAATGGGATGAGCCCAGTGCAATATCCCCGTCACCATCCTGAATAGTGCTCAGATCGGGCATATCCTCACGGGCAAGCTGAACCATACGCTCCTCTCCTAAATGGTAAACAGCCCTGTAGGTTCGCCTCATCTCCCTTTCTTTTTCTACCAGTTGCTGGGGCTGAATGTGAGGATCTTCATAATGCCATATGTCGACCCTGTATTTTTCATCGCTAAGGAGGGTGTCCTCCGGTTCAGGCTCGGGCTTGGGGGCGGTGCCGAAATAAAGTCTGGATGCCTCACCGGAAAAACTCAGTGATCCGTGACGGCTTACACTCCAGTCCTCCGGCATCCCTGCAGAAGTTTTTTCAACAACTCTTTCAGCCTGCTCATTGCCGGCTTCCCAGTGGTAGAGATCAAAGATCCTGGGATCCTCATCATCAAAGGTGAAAACAAAAGCGGTCTGATCTCCTTCATCATCAACAGTTAGTTGTGCCGCCTCTCCTTTATCTTCAAATATTGCAGATGACGATTCATCGGAGGTGTTGAAAACCCTTACGGGGGTTTTTACATCCGATTCCTTAACAGTCTTCACCATAGCTACAAGCTTTCCGTTATCTGAAAACGTATAGCTTTCCACATTTTCAAAAGTGTGTCTTGAGCCGGTTACAGGGTTGTAGACAACCAGCCCGGTACCGTCAGATTCCGGTCCATCTTCATTTTCGTTTTCCTGCTCTTCCATGTGGTAAACTATCCAGTCGGAATCCCTTGAAGGAGTACTGAATGATTTAACCCCTTCAATTTTTTCGATGGCCATGTCGGAAAATGTCCATATAAAAAGGCTGTCTTCGGGAATTGCTTCCTCTTCAACCCTGGCCTGGCGTACTACATCAGCCTGAGGCTCAACCTTGAAAACAAGGAAGTTCGAATTTGGGGAAAAAGAGGCATCGGTTCCCCTTGCAACAGAATCGATCTCATTGGATCCAACCTCTTTGAGATACAACCATCCGTCGCCGCGGTGCTGGGGATTTATCTCATAGGAGACCCATTCACCGTCTTTGCTGAACTGCTCACTTCCCAAATTTTTCCAGTCGGCATAATCGGTATGGTCAATAGTTTTTTTCGGTTCGCTGCCAAAAACAGGCGGCGCAGCAGCAAACTGTACAAATAAAGCAACCAGAAATATTTTTATAATCATAATCAATAAATTTTAGTGTTTTAAATTCTTATTCAACCGGCTCGTAACCATCGATCCTTCCCTTCTCAACAGCAGGTATACCTTCTTCCAACCAAACCGGCGCAGGTTTGCCTTTCAGGTAATGATCAAAAAACTGCATCATCCGCTTGTCAAGATCCATCCTGTTAGGCCATCTTCTTAAGTTATGTGCTTCGTCGTTATAATTAAGCAGCCAAACGGGACTTCCCAGGCGGCGCAAAGCCATATAAAACTCTATACCCTGGTACCACGGAACTGCACCATCGGCATCATTGTGCATCATAAGCAAAGGAGTTTCCACTTTATCTGCAAAGAATATGGGTGAATTTTCCATGTACCGCATGGGATATTCCCACATGGTACCGCCGATACGGCTCTGGGTTTCCTCATACTGGAACTGGCGGCTTCTGCCCGACGCCCAGCGTATCCCTCCGTAAGCGCTGAACATATTGCTCACCGGTGTACCGGCCATTGCTGCAGTGAACATGTTGGTCTCGGTTATAAGATGAGCTATCTGGTAACCACCCCAGCTTTGCCCCTGCAGACCGATATTTTCACGGTCAATAAAATCATACCTGTTAAGCATGGCCTTTGTTCCGCTAACTATTGAATTATAGGCCGTATGACCCGGATATCCTTCAATATATGGATTGATATCGGGGACAAAAATTACATATCCGTTGCTCAGATAATGTGAACGGTTAATTGTTGAACGGCTTGGAGAGGGAGTATGATGAGAATGCAAACCGTTTGATGACCTCTCATAAAAATAAACTATCATGGGATACTCATCATTGGGATCAAAGTCGTCCGGAGTATAAAACAACCCCTGAAGGGTATCTTCGGTAAAAGAAACCCATTCGACAAGCTCTACATCCCCCCAGCGATACTCATCCTGCTGAGGATTGGTGTTGGAAACCTTGCGGGCATTGCCAAAAGACATATCGCTCAGCCACAGGTCGGGATACATACGGAAAGTGCTTTTCCTCCACAAAAGAATATCGGCATCCTCTGCCTTCGATGGTCTGTAATAGCGTACATCGTCCATCACGATTTGTGACGGGGTACCCGGTCTGTGAGTCTCGATTTCATAGAAACCGCTTTGCTTGTTGTCATTGTTGAATGCATCAAGCATTATGGTCTCCCTGCTGCCTATATAATCATTATCTTCCAGGTCTATATAACGGAACCTCATATTGTTTGCCCTTGCGTAACCTCCGGTAAGATTCTCAGGCTCTTCGCCTCCTCTTGGATCCACTTTCCATATATCATGATGATCATAAATGAGTACATAACTCTCGTCCTCGACCCATCCGGCAATTCCGTAAGGGGAAGGCTCCTGCGGCCTGTCGTTCAGCACATTGTAAAATTCATGGGGTATGTCACCTGTGAGATTCTTTTTAGTACCGTCCTCAACCGATATTGCATACCAGCTGCTGTCTGTGTATTCGTAGTTTAAAAGGTAACTGCCGTCAGGGGAAAGGCTAGTATGGAAAAGGTCCCTTTCAAGGATCTGCTCCCTTTCTCCCGTATTTACATCAACCAGGTAATAGTCACGGTAATTTTTGGCCGACCAGGTAGTTTTTTTGCGGTAGGGCAAATGAGATGACCCCAGTGCAATGTCCCCGTCGCCATCCTGAATGGTGTTCAGATCTGGCATATCCTCACAGGCAAGCTGAACCATGCGCTCCTCTCCTATATGGTAAACTGCCCTGTAAGTGCGCCTCATTTCGTTGTCGCGTTGTACCAGCTGCTGGGGCTGAATATGAGGGTCTTCATAATGCCATACATCAAGCCTGTATTTTTCATCACTAAGAAGTGTATCTTCAGGCTCCTTCTCAGGTATGGGAGCGGTCCCGAAATAAAGCCTTTCTGCGTTACCGGAAAATTCAATAAATCCGTTTTCATTTACACTCCATCCTGAAGGCATTCCCCTTGAAGAATGGTCAACAACTATCCCGGCCTCGTCTTTTCCGGGTTCCCAGTAGTAAAGATCATAAACCTTCGGGTCATCTTCGTCGGGGGAGAAAATAAAAGCAACCTGTTCACCTTCATCATCCGTTGTAAGGCGGCCGGAATCACCGGTCTGATCATCAAAGATAACCCTGTCGGTTTTATCAACGGTATTGAATACCCTCACAGTAACATGCTCCCGGGAATCCTTTTCAACCTGAGTCATTACAACAATCCTGCCGTTAGGTGAGAAAGTATACCTGTCAACATTTTCAAAAGAATACTCCTCGTTTGTCACAGGATTGTAAACAACCAGCTCGGTGCCGTCAGACTCCCTTTCATTCTCATCTTCATTCTCCTGCTCTTCAGCTTCCTCTTCATCTTCGGGCAACTCCTCTTCCTTGTGGTAGACAATCCAGTCAGATTCCTCCCTTGCGGTCCTGAAAGACCTCACTCTTTCAATTTTTTCCATAGACATATCGGAAAAGGTCCAGATAAAAAGGCTGTCCTCAGGCTGAGGTTCATTATCAACCCTTGCCTGGCGAACTACATCCGCCTGCGGTTTTACTGTAAATACAAGGAAATTGGAATTAGGCGAAAAGTGTGCATTTGTGCCCCTTGCTACAGAATCAATATCTCCGCCTCCCACATCCTTAAGATACAACCATCCGTCACCGCGGTGCTGTGGATTAATCTCATATGAAAGCCAGCCGCCGTCTTTGCTCAGCCGGTGACTTCCCAAAGTCTTCCAGTCAGCATAATCGCTCTGGTCAAGGACTTTTCTGGGCTCTTCCCCTGCAAAAAGCCGGGGAAGAATAACAATTTGCAGAAGTAATAAAATCAGTGTTGTTTTTTTCATAGCGGTATTATTTATTTAAGGCTTAGATAAAATAAAAAAGTTTGGGTTCGAATATAGCAAACTTTAAAAAAAGTTAACCCTTATTACAAGTATAAATATTCGGCAAGTTATTAAATATGCAAACAAAAGGAAAGTTATGAGATTAACAAACTTTTACCAATCAGCTCAGCAGCTCGGCGATAGCGGACAAGTTTGTCTCAAATATTTGCCACATAATTGGAAGCTTATTTATACTTTTGCCTGAAAGTAAAAAAATTGACTTATGCGCAAATCAATTACTTTCAAGATAAAAAACCCGGAAGAATTCAAGTCAAAACTCCTTGTCTGGGGCAGCAGCTTTGAAAAATTCTGCTTTTTGAACAGTAACAACTACAGCCGGATTGTAAGCTCACCACACACTTATCATAAATATGACTCTATTGCCGGAGCCGGAGTTGCCTTCCGGTTACCTCATTCCGGCGGTGACGTTTTTGACCGCCTTAAAGAATTCTCAGGAAAGTGCAACGACTGGATCCTGGGGTATTTGACATATGAAGCAAAAAACGAGTTGGAAGAAAGCACATACTGTTATCCCGACAAGATCATGTTCCCACAAACAGATTTTTTCTCGCCGCGTTACCTTTTCCTCTTGACAGACACCACATTGCAAATACTTTTCAGGCCTGAGACAGATGATGAAACCCGGATAAGGGATATTTATGATGAAATATCTGAAACAGTTAGCTGTCAGGAACCCCCGCCTTCAATAGATACCATAACACCTGTTTTTTCCAGAAATGATTACCTGAAAACGGTAGAAATCCTCATGGGTCACATTAAAAATGGTGATTTGTATGAGCTTAATTTTTGCCAGGAGTTTTTTAACGATAATGTAAAACTTAACCCTGCAGAAACATACCTGGCCCTGAACAGGGTTTCACCAACACCTTTTTCCTGCTTTTACAGACACGGTGAGAGTTTTCTCATGTGCGCCAGTCCGGAAAGGTTCCTTAAAAAAATGGGCTCCAAAGTTGTTTCCCAACCCATAAAAGGCACATGCAAGCGGGGGAATACGCCCAAAGAGGATGAGCGCCTTGCCGGTGAACTAAAAAATGATCCCAAAGAGCGAGCCGAAAATATTATGACAACCGATATAGTTCGCAACGACCTCTCACTCACGGCAGCCAGCGGAAGTGTCAGAGTACCCGAACTATGCGGTATATACAGATTCCCCCAGGTTCATCAAATGATATCTACCATTGAGGCAACAATCGGGCAGAATATTCATTTCACCGATATTATAAGAGAGGCATTCCCGATGGGATCGATGACCGGGGCGCCAAAAGCCGCGGCTATGAATCTTATTGGAAAGTATGAAAGGACAAAGCGCGGTCTTTTTTCAGGAACGGTAGGTTACATTACCCCCGAAAGGGACTTTGACTTCAATGTGGTTATCCGCAGTATTCAATATAACCGGGAAAACAAGCACCTTTCATTCACAACAGGCGGGGCCATAACCTCCCTTTCGGTACCTGAAAAAGAATACAACGAGTGCCTGTTGAAAGCCAAAGCCATCATGCATATTTTCAACACAAAGAGGGTTGGCTGACCGGAACCGGGGTGGTTCCGGATGCAGCAGCAAACCTGGCTTTTCAGGACAGTACCTGTAAAAAGAGAAACAATTTAAAAGCTTTACAACACTTCAAGCACTGAAGTAAGAAGATAAAGGTAACCAAAGGCAACCACAAACCCTACTATTCCTACAACAACTCCCATTTTCATCATAGGCTTGGAACTGACCAGTCCCGATCCGTGAGCAAGGGCATTTGGAGGCGTACTCATCGGCATTGCCATAGCCAGGGAGCAGGCAAAAGTTGTTATAAGAACAATAAACCTCATACCTCCAACCTCAACCAACCCGGGAATGGATGTTCCCATTGCAACCATTATGGGAATAATCAGGTTAGCTGTAGCTGTATTGGAAATGAAGTTTGACAGTAACAGCGGAATGATTGCGGCTATAACAATAACCAGCAATGGAGCGTAATGTTCTATAGGAAGAGCCTCTACTACTGACTCCGACAAGCCCGTTTCGGCAATAGCCATACCCAGTGCCAGTCCACCGGCCATCAACCAGAGAATATCCCAGCGCATCCTTCTCATATCATCCCTGTCAACAACCGATGTTACGGAAAAAACAGCTATAGGGACCATTGCCACAACATAAGCGTTCATGCCGTGGAGAAAATCGGTAAGCCACAACAATATTGTAAAACCAAAAGTTACATATACAAGAACAGCCTTCCAGTCCTTTCTAAAATTCCCTCCCAGTCTTACCTCCACTTTCTCATATTTTACCGGATATGTCTTTATAATAAGAAACCAGAGAAACAATAACATTACTATTACAAAAGGAACAGCAAAGAACATCCATTCACCGTATCCTATCACATCGTCACCTGTAAGATAACTTACACCGATAGCATTGGGAGGGGTTCCGATAATAGTGCCGATACCTCCTATATTGGCTGCAAAAGCCAGTCCCATTCCGAAGGCTATACCATTCTCCTTCTGTCGCCTGAAAGTCGAGACAAAAGGCATCAGTATTGTGATCATCATGGCAACCGTTGCAGTGTTACTCATGAACATGGAAAAAAGAGCGGTAATGCACATAATGCCCAGCAAAATATTCTCAGGCTTGGATCCGAAGGGTTTAAGCATTACATTAGCAAGATTTATGTCCATGTCAATCTTACTAACTGCCCTTGCGAGAAAAAATCCCCCCAGGAAAAGCAATATTATGGGTGAAGCAAACACGCCCATAATCTCTTCATAGGGAAGCAATTCTCCGAAATGTGGTGCCTCTTGTTCAGCACGCAAAAATGAGAGGCTTTGATCAGACAAAAAGAATAAGAGCATTACCATTACCAGTATTGAGACAGAATAAATTGGTATAGGCTCAAGTACCCACAATAATGCAGCCATAAGAAAAATTGCAATCAGCCGGTGCTCAATAACTGTAATACCTTCAATGGGCATCCACTCCCTGGGAATCAACAAAATAATCAAAGGAACTACAATGGAAATAAGCAGTTTCAATCCTTTTTTCAGCATATAAAATATTGATTTTTAACAAATAACATAATCAAACCCTGCCCGGAACACGCAATAAAAAAGATTTGCTACTGCGAATCACAAACAGTATACAAATGAGGCATAAAGAGCCTTTCAGCCTCAAAATCATCTTAAGCTTTTGATATATAAAGAATTACACGAATGAGGGCCTTCTCAAGTGTAAAACGCAAATATAGATTTTTTTTTTATTTTATGCAAAAAAATAGCCGGAACTACTTATTGCTTCCGGCTATTCTCCTGAATATTAATGCCTTAATCACCTCACTCCCTTACATTATCTTACATTTTGAATATTACTGCTTTAAGCACCTTACTCCCTTACATATTTTACATTGCGAGCCCGGCCGGTGTCAACCAAAAAGCCGGCAATTTCCCCGTTGTTGTCACGGTAAAACTCCACACGCCAGCCACCAACCGAAAACAATTTTTCTCCACGGTGATTCATCTCTCCTCTGGGTGAGACGGGCCTTTCCATTTTCAAAGTCCCGTTCTCTTTTTTAATCTCACATTTAGTATCATGATCGGGGTTAACATATGTTCCTTCATACTTTTCGATTTTTTCTCCAAACAGCTCCTCAAGGTACAGATCAGCCACGCTGGTGCTTATATTACCCGGATTTATATTACCCAGGTTGGAGAAAACAACCACAGAAAACTCCTGTTCCGGGAATCTGAGGTAATCGGCCCTGAAACCCATAAACGATCCCCCGTGCCCCACGGTTTTAATTCCCCTGTGATCCCCGAAACGTAACCCGAAGGCATAATCCAGCGTATCACCGTTATTGAGCACACCTTTTTTGTGCATAATCTCATTGAAATTGGGTGAGTGCTCAAGGCGGTTTTCATAAAAGTTTTGATCCCACTTAAGCATATCCCCGACAGTTGTATAAAGTCCGCCGGGCCCGACACCTTCGAAATTGGAAAGATAACTGACAACAAATTCCTCGTTACGTTTCCGGTAGCTTAGCGCCCTGTTTGGAACTATTTCATGGCGGTTGTCATGAAAGTGGGTATTTTCCATTCCAAGCGGCTCAAATATATTCTCCTGTGTAAACTCCCGGAGTGTCTTCCCGGTAACCCGTTCAACAAGCACAGTCATAAGCATATAACCGCCGTTACTGTAGAGATATTCATCACCCGGGGTGAAATTCAGGTCACTCTGACTTGCTATAACCTCCAGCTTCTCATCAAGGGAGATAACATTTGCAACATCCATTTCGGCAAAATTAAGCACTGAATAAAGGTCACGTACCCCGCTTGTATGATGAACAAGATGTTTTACCTTCACCGGTTCCTCGTACTCGGGCATTTCAGGGATATATTCCCTGATATCGTCATCCAGGTCTATCATTCCCTTGTCAGCCATTATTGCAACAGCAGCGGCGGCAAACTGTTTTGATACCGAGCCGATGTAAAAAACGGTCTCCGGGGTGATCGGGATCCCGTGATCCAGGTTGGCCTCCCCGTATCCCTGCTGATACACAAGTTCGCCTTTGTGAATTACTCCCACAACACACCCGGGAGAACCGGGCTCATCCCATTCCGAGAATAGCTCGTCAACACGGCTCCAGTCAAAATCATCACGCACAGGCAAACCTGCGGTCTGAACATCTGATCCTGAAGAACTCTCCTTTTCTGAGGGTAAGACTTCGTATCTCTCTTCCGCACCGGTATTACTTTGGCCATCTGCACCAAAAGCCGCAAACGGAATGAGTATAACAAACAAAACCAATATTGTTTTACTCAGAGTTTTAATTAATTCAGGTTTTAGTAACATATCTGTCAGTCTTTTTTAAATGATTATATTTTAATTCGGTTACTTTTTTTTGCTGAAGGTTAAAACCTCCATCCCAGCAGGTTCCAGAAGTGGAGCTGCCAGAGGGCAGCGAAAAAAACTATTATTACAATAATACAAAATAGCTTGTTGCGAATATTTATCTTCCAGTTATTCCACACATAGGTAAACCTCCATATCATAAAAAGCAAAAAGAAAAGAGCGGGAAAAGGCATCATCATTCCTGCCTTCATTCCCGCAGGAATATCTATAACCAGCTCCCTGCCGGCCTCGTAGGCAGGATATATTAATATGTAAGAAACGGCTATACATGCGGCACACAACCAGGCCGGCAATTTCACATCTGCCGGCAGCAGCCTTGACTTTCTTTTTGAGGGCCTGTACCTGAGTCTTGTCAAATAAAGCCCCGGCCAAATTATCAATATATAAAAAATCGATATAAGGGAAAGCCGTATAATTGTTCGATGAAGCGTTAGGTTGTAAAACCTTGTAATTCTTTCAAAAGCTATAAAAGGAGAATATTCTTTAAACATATAGGAGGCCTCTTCCTCTTCCATTTCAAAAGCTATGCGCTCATTGCTGTCCTCTTTGCGGAAGGTGGTCTCATCAACAGGCAGCCAAAATGTTGTCTCCCCGTCTGGTTCAACCATTCGCAACTTCCCGTCGGCCGTTGTTATTTCGGTTACCCCGTCCAGTGCTCTTATCTTAAAAAAATCGGAATGGGAACGCCGGTTTGAAAAATAGCTCCCCGTAAATCTTTCAAGCTCTTCCTGCTGCAAAGTTACGGTTTCAAACAAAGGTCGCGGGTCCGGATAATAGCGCTCTGCAAATTTTTCCAGCACTTTTCCCGAAACACCCGAGCCTCCCGAACTGTTAAATGAGACAAAAATACCTGTGTTATGTTCGGGCAAAATGGCCAGTATCGAATGGAACCAAAAAGTGGCACCGCCATGGCCGATAATTTCTGTATCATTTCGGCTCATATCGGAAAAACCGTGCCTTGCAGGATTCATCCCTTCGGAATGTATAACCACAGGCTCTTTCATCCTGGAGTAAGATGCAGAATCAAGCAGGCAATAATCCCCCGTACACGTGCTATCCAGGAGAAAATTCATAAACTTTGCCATGTCGCGTGCAGAGGAAGAAGCCCCGCCAACCCCTTTCATGGGGATATATTCAAAATACATCTCATTTAACTTTCCGCCCCCGGAAGCATAACCTTTGGAAAGGTTACCTTCAAGGCTGTCAGGCAGGGGCTGACGAAAAGTTGTGCCGGTCATCCCAAGCGGTCCGATAATTTTATCGTGTGCATACTCCTCGAAAGACACACCCGTGATACGCTCCACCACATACTGCGCCACACCGGTACCATGATTACTGTAGGAGGCATACCTTAGAGGAGGCCGAACCCTTTTTGGCAACTGTTCCGGCAAAATCTCATCCATTGGCAGCATATCACCTGGCTCCCTAGCAAAAAGCCTGTAAAGCCTCTCCTCGAAACCGGGTGTATGGGACATCAGGCTGCGCAATGTAACAGGCTGCTCATAGGTCTCCGGTATACTGAAATCAAGATATTCATTCACATCCCTGTCAAGGTCAACACTTCCCTCTTCGGCAAGCTGCATAACCGAAAGCCATGTAAACAACTTCGAAATGGATGCAATACGGAACATTGTAGAAGAAGGGTCAACTTCAATACCTTCCTCCACATCAGCATAACCATACCCTTTTTCAAGGAAAATTTCTCCCTCATGGACAACTGAAACCACAGCTCCTGCAATATTTTTTTCATCCATGAAGGTTTCTATAACCCCGTCAAGAAAAGACTGCAGCTCTGTACTGTCGGTTATCCCGCCCCGGGCCGGATTAACAGGCATAAGAAAGAACAGAACAAGGAAAATACTAACGGCAATTTTGTGCATGAGACCGGCAAGTTTTGGTTTTTGGGTTTTCAGGCAAATTTAACACTTTTTGAAAAACCTGCCTTTGTATTTCACCCTAAAATAAGCTATTTTTACATGTTAATTTTCCCCGCTCAATAAAGATTCTCTTATTTTTTAATTAAAAACCCTGAAAAATGAAAGTATACCTGAAAAATTTAACCGGCCGCATACTTAAAACATTGTTTGTAACAGGGGGCGCCGTCATTTTTCTTTTTGGCGCATCGTGCGAGAGACCTGAAGAAAAAACCATAGAGGATGTTATACTCAATGACAAGGAAAGCTATTTCTACATTGACTTCGACGATTATCCGGAAGAGAGAGCCCCCCTGCCGATTGGTGTGTTCGATTCCGGTACCGGTGGACTTGCAGTGCTGAACGATATTATTGATTATTACCCTGAAGAAAATGAGGATTCCCGCCTTTTTGAAAATGAATCTTTCATTTACCTGGCCGATATGGCAAATATGCCTTACGGCAGTTATGCACTGGAGGACAATACCGAACTGCTGCAGGAACATATAATTAAAAACGTGCAGTTTTTGCTTGATGAAAAATACTATCTGGAAGCTGACGATCAAGATTATATAACCGGTAAAGATCCTGTAAAAGCTATAGTTATTGCCTGCAACACCGCCACTGCTTACGGGCAGGAGGAAATTGAAGAGTTCCTGGAGAAGGCAGGAATGGACGATATGATAGTAAAAGGAGTCATTGATGCGGCAACCACAGGTGCTATCAATGAGTTTTCAGATCATGAAGACGGCACCGTGGCTGTTATGGCAACAGACGGTACTGTAAGATCGGGCGCCTATGTAACATCCCTTGAGGAGAAAAAAGATGAGCTGGGAAGGGAAGGTGATATAGGCATTTTTCAGCAGGCTGCCATAGGTATTGCAGAGGCGGTTGATGAAAACAGCGATTTTATAGACAGGTCAGCTACAGAGCCCAGGGAAGGCTATATGGGCCCTTCCGAAGAGGGCGACCCCCCGCTGTTTATCAATCTTGACATATTGGACCGCTACCATTTCGACATGGAGGACAATGCCATGCTCTTTGACGGCACACCTGAAAACCCGGAAAACATACAAATCAATTCGGTTGAAAATTATGTCGCCTTCCACCTGGTATCTCTTATGGAAAAGATAAAAAACAGTGAAGACCCCCAGCCCCTTAAATCAATAATCCTGGGCTGCACTCATTACCCATATGTGGAAGATGTATTCGTTGAAGTTCTTGACAAATTGCGGAACTACATTGAGGAGGGCCAGTATGTTTATCGCCCCTACATGGAGGATGAAATAACACTTGTCAATCCGGCAGTTAAAATTGCGGATCAGCTTCATAAAAGACTTGAAGAAAGGGAGCTGCTGACAGATGAGAACAATTATATGGATAGTGAGTTTTTTATTGCCGTGCCCAACATATTGAACGAAAATTTAGAACTCAGGGAAGACGGCTCTTTCACCTATGAATATAAATACGGGCGTACAGCCGGCGAAATACAGGAATATGTGAAACGCGTACCCTTCAGCCGCCGTGCGATACCTGACGACATACTTGAAAGGCTTGCCGAACAGATATCCTCAACTTATGAAATTATGGTGCGTTTCAATGAAGAAAATCCCAAAACAGAGCACCTTACTGAAGAGGAAAAAATAAAACTCCCGGAGTAATCGGGCAGGAAAAACGGGATTAGCTCCCCTTTCTTCTCTAAAAAATAGGTTGCTTAAAACAGCAACCTATTTTTTTAGCATGCCAAACAAAGTTTTTACAATTATTCACATCTCAGGCTCTATTTATCCATGATGCAATAAAATCACCAACATGAGAAGTCCCCTTTGCCATGTCCGGATCAAGATCCTTTGTAACTACACCTTCCTTTAATGAAGCCTCTGCTGCCTTCTTGACAATGGTTGCCTCCTGCTTAAGCCCGAAGGCATATTCAAGCATCATCGATGCGGAGAGAATCGCCGCAAGAGGGTTTGCAACATTTTTTCCGGCAGCCTCCGGATAAGATCCGTGTATGGGTTCGAAAACAGAAGTGTTATCGCCGACCGATGCCGAAGGTATCAACCCCAAAGAGCCGCTTATCACAGCAGCCTCATCAGTGAGTATGTCGCCAAACATATTCTCGGTAAGTATAACATCGAAATCACGCGGACTACGTATAATCTGCATAGCAGCATTATCAACATACATATAATCAACACTGACCCGGGGATATTCTTTTTCCATCTCTTTAATAGATTCCCGCCACAACCTTGATGTGGCCAGAACATTGGCTTTATCGACCATAGTTAGCTTGTTGTCTCTTTTAGTGGCAAAGTCAAAGGCCAGATGTGCAATCCGCTTTATCTCATCACGGCGGTAAACAGAGGTATCAAAAGCGGTATTACCGTCTTCTGACCTCCCCCTTGGCTCTCCGAAATAAATGCCTCCGGTGAGCTCTCTTATGGTAAGAAACCCGGCACCTTCCACAATTTCTCTTTTAAGAGGTGACATATGCAAAAGCGGCCTGAATGTCAAAAGAGGCCTTATGTTGGCAAAAAGTCCAAGCTTTTGCCTCATATCCAAAAGACCTTTTTCGGGCCTGATCTTTGCAGCCGGATCATTGTCAAAGCGCGGATCTCCTATGGCCCCGAAAAGTACAGAATCAGAGCTCATACATATTTTGTGTGTTTTATCAGGATAAGGATCGCCTGTTTTTTCAACAGCCACAGCACCTATCAAACCTTCCCTGTACCTGGGTTCATGCCCTTTTTTATTGCACACCGCATCAATAACTTTAACCGCCTGCCTGGTTATTTCAGGACCAATGCCGTCACCCGGCAGCAAAGCAATATTTAGTATCATATATTCATTTTTTAAAATATTTTACAGCTTGTTGTTTTGCTTCTCCCATTTTTCTATCAACCAACTGTGACTCACAAGGTAATCGATATCATCGTATCCTTTCAGAAGACACTTTTTTTTATATGGTGGTATTTCAAATTCTTCGACCAACCCGCCACCTAAAACCTCAAAAAGTTGCCGGGGCAGATCAACTTTGACCTCAGTTGACGGCGCGGACTTTATAATATTAAACAAACGTTCAAGAAAGCGCTCCGGCAACTCAATGGTCAGCAATCCGTTATTGAGGGCATTATTGCGAAAAATATCGGCAAAAGAAGAGGAAACCACCACCCTGAACCCATAATCAATTATAGCCCAGGCAGCATGCTCCCTGCTGCTTCCACAACCAAAATTCTTTCCAGCAACCAGAACCTCTCCTTTGAACCTGTAATCGTTCATTACAAAATCCTTCCGGTGGTTTCCCTGCCGGTCATAGCGCCAGTCATAAAAGAGCTTTTCACCAAAACCGAGGCGGGAGACAGATCTTAGAAAACGGGCCGGTATTATCTGGTCGGTATCCACATTCTCCGCATAAAGAGGAACACAGGTAGAAATAAGCGTTGTAAATTTCTCTATCGGCATAGAAAGATGTTTTTAATAATTATAGTTCCGGCAAACAAGGTTAATCTGAAATAAAAGCCTCACGCTTGTCCATGTTGCTTTGTCTGCCAAATAGTGATTAATTTTTTACAGTTGATTTTGTTGTAACTCCCGCGGATCGGTAATTTTACCAGTTATTGCGGCAGCCGCAGCCGTAAGCGGACCGGCAAGCATTGTCCTTGCCCCGGGCCCCTGCCTGCCCTCGAAATTCCTGTTTGAGGTTGCAACTGCATACTTGCCCCGCGGTATCTTGTCTTCATTCATTGCAAGGCAGGCCGAACAGCCGGGATAACGCATCTCAAAGCCGGCATCTTCAAGTATTTTTGCCACACCTTCATCACATGCCTGCCTTCTAACCTGCATGCTACCGGGAACTATCCAGACCGTAACCCCCTCAGCCTTTTTTCTTCCTTTAACCAGGGAGGCAAAAGCTCTGAGATCTTCTATTCGTCCATTGGTACAGCTGCCAAGAAAAACGTAATCAACCTTTTTACCTTTCACTTTTTCTCCCGGAGAAAACCCCATATAGCGAAGGGCCTTATCATGAGCAGCTCGCAATGCCGGCTCCATCCGGTCAATCTCAGGGATCATCCCTCCTGTTTCAACCGCCATTGCAGGGTTAGTCCCGTATGTTATCATAGGTTCAACCTTGCGGGCATCAAAACTAAGCTCCCTGTCAAAAAAGGCACCGGCATCCGTAGGTAATTTTTCCCATCGATCAAGGGCTCTATCCCAATCTTCACCAGAGGGAGCATACTCTTTCCCCTTTACATAATCAAAAGTTACATTATCCGGGGCAACCAATCCACCCCTCGCTCCCATTTCTATGCTCATATTGCACACGGTCATTCTTGAATCCATCGTAAGTTTACTTATTCCCGGACCTGTATATTCAACAAAATAACCGGCGGCACATTCGGTAGAAACGGTTGATATAATATGAAGCATCAGGTCTTTGGCAGTTACCCCCTCCTGCAGCTCACCTTCAACATTAATACGCATTTGTCGAGGCTTATGCTGCAAAAGTGCCTGAGAAGCCAGCACCATTTCAACTTCACTTGTCCCTATACCGAAAGCTATACTGCCCAAAGCTCCGTGAGTTGAAGTGTGGCTGTCACCGCATACAACAGTCATACCCGGCAGAGTAATCCCAAGCTCCGGACCTGTTACATGAACTATCCCGTTTTGCGGATGATCAAGAGAGAAAAGCTTTATTCCATGTCTTTGGCAATTCTCACCAAGCATTTCAATCTGCTCCCTCCCACTTTCATCGCTTAAAGACAAATGCCGGTGGCGGGTGGGAACATTGTGATCGGCAACGGCAAAAGTCCTGCCGGGACGAAAAACTGAAACACCTCTCTTTTTTAGACCCTCAAAAGCTTGCGGACTGGTAACTTCGTGAATATAATGGCGGTCTATATATAAAATTGACGGACCGGAGGGTATAGTATGAACAATATGGGCATCCCAGATTTTGTCAAATATAGTCTTATCATTTAAAGCCATTTATGATTTATTTTAATTGAGATAATTTTTTCAAAGTTTCAATCACCTGATTTTTGCAACGGCATCAATAAAAGCTTCAACAGATGCAGTGACTATATCGGTATTGGCGGAAAAACCGTAATAATTATCTCCTTTGTGCTCTATCTGCACATGCACTTTCCCGGTATCATCACTTCCCCGTGTGATTGCCTGGATCAAAAACTCCTCCAGCCTGACCCGGCGTTTTACAAGATTTACAACTGCATTGAAGGAAGCGTCTATGGGCCCGTTACCCCCTGCCGTTTCTGTAAATACATCCCCTTTAAAGCTGATTTGCACGGTAGCTGTGGGAATGGTTGTCTTGCCCGAGAGGACCTGAAGCGATACCAGCTCGAGTAACGGTTTTTCCTTCACTTTCCCTTTTCCGGCAAGTATTTGGAGATCCTCATCGCCTACACTCTTTTTCTTATCTGCAAGATCAAGAAAACGGGAATAAACTTGATCAAGTTCCTCTTCCTCAAAACTGTAACCTAACTGCTTTAGCCTGTGCTTAAGTGCTGCCCGCCCGCTCCGTGCCGTAAGCTCAATAACCGACTTTTTCAAACCGACCTCGGCCGGATCAATTATTTCGTAATTCTGCCTGTGCTTCAAAACCCCGTCCTGATGAATACCGGAAGAGTGTGCAAATGCATTTCTGCCGACTATTGCTTTATTGGGCTGAACCGGCATTCTCATAAGTGTGGATACCAACCTGCTCGTTTTTAAGATCTGGGTAGTATCTATTCCGGTTTCATAGTCAAGTAAATGATGGGATTTTATGGCCATAACCACCTCTTCAAGTGCTGTGTTACCGGCACGCTCACCTATTCCGTTAACCGTTGCCTCCACCTGACCCGCGCCGTTTGCTATCCCCGAAAGGGTATTTGCCGTTGCCATTCCAAGGTCATTATGACAATGGGTTGAAATAATGGCTTTATCTATGTTCGGCACATTGTTTACAAGATATGCAACCTTTTCCCCGTATTCCGAAGGCAGGCAGTAGCCTGTAGTATCGGGAATGTTTACCGTACCGGCTCCGGCATTTATAACAGTCTCAACCACCCTTGCAAGGTACTCTTTGGAAGTCCGGCCGGCATCTTCGGCATAAAACTCCACATCGTCAGTAAACTTTCTTGCATATTTAACAGCTTCTTCAGCGCGCTTTAGTATTTCTTCATGGTCGGATTCAAGCTTATATTTTATGTGATAATCGGAGGTTCCGATTCCCGTATGGATACGTTTTCTTTCGGCATTCTGCAGCGAATTTGCCGCAACCTCTATGTCTTTCTTAACCGCTCTTGTAAGAGCGCATATAACGGGTGAACGAACCGCTTTTGAAATCTCAGATACAGACTTGAAATCTCCGGGACTTGAAACCGGAAATCCTGCTTCTATTATATCTGCTCCCAGTTTCTCCAGCTGTTTTGCAACTTCAACTTTTTCAACGGTATTAAGCTGGCAGCCGGGTACCTGCTCCCCGTCCCTGAGCGTTGTATCGAAAATTTTTATTCTCCTGGTCATAAAGCATTCATTTTTAAAAAATTAACCATTATTTCTTCATTTTAACTCTCCTGATCGTCCTTCTCAGGCCTCAGCTTCCTCACCCGGGCACCGGTCTTCCACATTTCAGCTTCACGCAGCTCCCTGAGCTCCTCATCAAGCTTTTCACGATAATCAGGGCGGCTGTTTGCATCTATTGCCCGCCGGGCCTCTTCCCCTTTTGCAACACTTGAATAAAGCTCCCTGAATAAAGGTATATTGGCATCCCGGAACCTCTTCCACCAGTCCAGCGCCCCTCTTTGGGCAGTTGTAGAACAATTTGCATACATCCAGTCCATTCCGTTTTCAGCCACAAGAGGCATCAGACTTTGTGTCAGCTCTTCTACGGTTTCGTTAAACGCTTCGGAAGGGGAATGGCCGTTTTCCCTCAAAGTCTGGTACTGTGCTGCAAAAAGTCCCTGAAGAGCGCCCATAAGCGTACCCCTCTCCCCGGTCAGGTCTGAAAAAACTTCCTTCTGAAATGTTGTCTCAAACAAGTAACCGCTCCCAATACCTATACCCAAAGCAACAGCTTTGTCATAAGCTTTACCTGTTGCATCCTGATAAATACCATAGCTGGCATTCAGGCCTCGACCCTCCAGAAACATGCGTCTGAGACTTGTACCGGAACCTTTTGGAGCAACCATCACCACATCTATGTCATTTGCGGGCACTATGCCGGTTTGGTCACTATAGGTAACGGCAAAACCATGGGAAAAATACAACAGTTTACCGGGCTTCAGGTGCTTTTGGACTTCGGGCCACAAAGCTATCTGTCCGGCATCGGAAAGAAGATACATAATAACGGTAGCCATTCCGAGTGCTTCTTCTGGTTTAAAAAGACTCTCACCAGGCTCCCAGCCGTCATCAACAGCTTTGTTCCATGAGCCGGACCCCTCTCTTTGTCCAACTATAACATTAAACCGGTTATCCTTCAGGTTGAGTGCCTGTCCGGCACCCTGCACACCGTATCCTATAACTGCTATAGTTTCTTCCCTCATGATATCAAGAGATTTGGAAAGGGAAAATTCATTTGCCGTTACAACATTTTCTACTGTACCTCCAAAATTGATTTTAGCCATAATCTTCATTTTTGTGATTAAATAATTTATTACTCAAGACGTATATCCTCAACAGACCCCCCGGGGGGTACCATCGGGAATACGTTCTGCTCCTTTTCAACTGCCACCTCAAGCAGATAAGGCCCTGAGGATTCAGCCATCCTTTTAACTGCCCCATCCAGCTCACTGCGGCATACAACCTTTTCAGAGGGGATGCCATAGCCGGGGGCGATGGACTGGAAATCGGGATTTGACATAAGTGTAGACGAATACCTCTTTTCATAAAACATCTCCTGCCACTGCCTTACCATACCGAGAAAATTGTTGTTGATAAGTACCATTTTTACAGGTACCTTATACTGGCTTAATGTTGCCAGCTCCTGTAATGTCATTTGAAATCCCCCGTCACCTGCAAAAAGCACAACCGGACGGCAGGGTTTGCCGATTTTGGCGCCAATTGCCGCAGGCAGTCCGAAGCCCATCGTTCCAAGACCACCACTGGTTACGACAGAACCCGGCTTTCTAAATCCGAAATAACGCCAGGCAATCATCTGATGCTGCCCCACATCCGTAACCATAACTGCATCCTCTGTAAATGACGAAGATACGTGCCTGACAACCTCCCCCATGGTAACAGGCCCTTCTGCCGGAAAAACCTCTTTTTCAATAACCCTTTCATACTCAAGGCGATAACAAGCCCTGAACTCCTCCAGCCATTCACTGTGATCATTTTCATGCACCATTGAGGTTAGTATGGGAAGACTGTCTTTAATATCACCCAGAACCGGCGCATCTGCATATACACGCTTGTTTATCTGGGAGGGCTCTATTTCCAGATGAACAATCTTTGCCTTTTTTGCATAGCTGCTTACATCAGATGTAACCCTGTCGTCAAACCGCATTCCTGCAGCAATGATAAGGTCGCATTCATTTGTTTTAACATTTGGTCCGTAATTACCATGCATACCAACCAACCCTACATTAAGCGGATGGTTTGAAGGAAGCGTTGACAAACCCAAAAGTGTTTCCGCAGCCGGGATACCTGTTTTTTCAATAAACCCGAGCAGCGCCTTTTCTGCTCTGGCAAGCCTTACCCCCTGTCCTACCAGAAACATAGGTTTCACCGAAAGATTAATAAGCCGGACTGCTTCTTCGACCTGTAAAGGGTCGACTAAAGAGGAATAATTTATTTTTGGGCTACGGTCAAAAAACTTGTTTTCGAATCTAAAACTTCCCGACTGTGCGTCCTTTGTTATATCTATGAGAACCGGCCCGGGCCTGCCGCTTCTTGCTATACGAAAACCTTCGGCTATTGCCCCGGGTATCTCCTCCGGACGGGTTACCTGGAAATTCCATTTAGCAATGGGTTTGGTAATACTGATAATGTCTGTTTCCTGAAAAGCTTCATTACCCAGCATTGCTGACGGAACCTGGCCGGATATAACAACAACCGGAGTTGAATCAGCCTTTGCATCTGCAATACCCGTCACAATATTTGTAGCACCCGGTCCTGAAGTTACAAAACAAACTCCTGTCCTGCCGGTAACTCTTGCATAACCCTGGGCTGCGTGAACCGCTCCCTGCTCATGCCTGACCTGTATATGCCTTATTTTATCCCTGAAAAAATAAAGAGCGTCATAAACAGGCATAATAGCACCACCCGGATATCCGAAAACCAAATCAACTCCTTGACCAATAATGAACTTCATAAGGGCCCGGGCACCTGTCGCCGGTACAGCATCACCCGCCTCTCCCCTCTTGGCTGTTTTTTTGTGTATAACCATAATTTATTTATTTTATAAATCACCTTTGTTTAAACTAAAAAACCCCCTCACTTTGAAGTGAGAGGGTTTTATTGAAAAACTTTAAATATATCAAACACCCATCTCACTTCCCGGTGGAGTACTGAGAATAATAAAGAGAATGGATGTTAATATACAGTTCATACCTTTTGCCGTTTTAACATTGCAAATCTATCAAATAATGATTGTGACAAACAAATTTATTCCATTTTTTTTTATTTTTTTTTGTAAAGAACTGAATAAAAAAGCTTTATAAGCAAACTTCACACTATTCGGGCATATCCGCCGGCATCTTCCCGCTTATATACTCACCCAGAACCTGCAGTTGATCAATCAGAGGAGAAATTGCAGAGAGAGCTTTTTTATACATAGAATAATCTTCAAAAAGCAGATCAAGATAGAAAAAATATTCCCATTCCTTACCTACAATTGGAAGGGACTGGATCTTGGTAAGGTTAATCCCATAGTAGGCAAGTACCGAAAGTACCTGCGAGAGGCTGCCCACTTTATGGGGCAGGGAAAAACATATTGATGCTTTGTCGGAGTTTATATTTTTTTCAGCTGCATCGGCAGGTTCTACAACCAGGAATCTGGTATAGTTGCGGCTGTTGCTTTCAACACTCTCTGCAATCACTTCTAACTGATACATCCCGGCAGCCACCTCACTTGCAAGAGCAGCCGCCCCTCTGACTTTTTTGTCTCTTATATATTTGGCACTGAGCGCAGTATCTATAGTCTCCACAATCTCAACACCCTTTTCCCGGAGAGGATCGAGAAATTTCCGGCATTGAAGAATAGCCATAGGATGAGAATAGATAACTTTTATATCCTTCATGCACTGTCCGGGCAAAGCAATAAGGTTTTGCACAATTTTAAGATATACCTCACCGCTGATATTCATCCCGGAATTTTTTACCAGAGCATAATTGGAAAGCAGTGAACCGGCAACAGAATTTTCAATAGCCATAACGGCACAATCAGCTTCTTTTTTTGAAATTGCTTCAAACAACTCTTCAAAAGTGTGGCAGTCAACCAACCCAATCTTTTCATTGAAAAAATATTTTCTTGCGGCAATTTCATGGAAAGAGCCATACCCGCCCTGCACCGCAACTTTTTTCCTGCAACCTCTTTTACACACCATTTTTACATTAAATTTTTATCTGCAATATTAACAATAAAAGCTGCAGGTAAAAAACACACCATACAATATACCTGACCCGGATACCGGCACGGGAAAATAAAATCAGCTACCGAAGGTCATTAATCGGATGGGAGGAAAATAGAGCAGGAGGAAAACTACTTTGTCTTCCTCCTGCACGATCATGTTATGAATCTGGCACAACAACCCGGGAACCGGAACTTACAGCTGTTCAATATCTATCGGGTGACTGGTGTTCTTTCTGCTTTCAACCTCAATCTCTTCAACTATTCCAAGCACCTCCTCAAATTCACCATCTTCGGTTGCAACCACAACCAAATCATAAAGGCCGGAGGCAAGAAAAGCAAGATGGTAGGAGTTGTTTTCACAAACTTTGTCGCTTGATACGGCATTGGGAAACCTTGTTTCCATTTCATCCGGATCGGGGTCATCGGCTTCGGAAGGCTCATAAGTGCCGTCCTCGTAAGCATATATCACAATTCCCTTACCTTCGGGAATGTTTGAAACCCCGCCTGTTATCTTACCGGCCTGGTCGTCAACAACAAGACGGATAGTCGGTTTAAGTATATACCTTCCTGCACCGCTTTCCCTGACAGACCTTCTCACATCAAAGTCGGCCGTTACATCAACCGAACCGTTAACAGGGACCTCGAAAGCCCCCACTGCCTTGTATCCTGTCTGCCATCCACTGGGTACAAACAAAGACTCTTCACTGCCGTCTTCAAGCACTACATAACAACCCGGGTTTGTGGGCGGACCACCGCCAAACTCCGGTGCATCCAGCATAAACCTTATTTGAGTATATCTGCCGGCTTCCATTTCGAAACTACCCAGAAATTCAGTCTCACCTCTTACCAGTTCCAGAAGCTCAATTTTTTTGGGGCCTTCGAACTCTTCAAAGACCTGCCAGTTGTTGTCCGGTGTATGATAATGTATTTCAGATACCGTTATGTACACCTCTTCAATCCCGTCAGAGTCGAGCGGTGCATCTGTCATGGAAAGGTTCATCATACCTTTATTCTCATCCTCCTTCTCGCATCCGGTATATGCAAGTAACATTATCAAAGCTGCCGGCAACAGAATTAAAATCTTTTTCATTTTTACAAAATTTAGTGGTTAAATATCTTTTATTATTCTAAAACGACAACGCAGCTCAAATGGTTGGAAACCGGGTGCATTTCCTGCCCCCCCTGCGGACTTCCGCTCTACAGGGAAAAATGTGCATGGCAAATACAAAACTCCCCGCCTTTATAAAAGACGGGGAGCTATATGCCGGTATCTGTAATTTTGGCTTACATCCGGCCCCTATCCTCCCTGCTCCGGCCTCTATCCTCCATACTACGGCCACTCTCCTGCAGGTTGAATTGCCTGAGGTTATAAGTAAATGTAAGCATAAAATACCTTGAAATTTCATTTGTGCGATAATCCTCAATATAGGTGTCGGATACATTACGTCTTACATTGTCGTTTTGCCCGAGCAGGTCAAACACACTTAAAGTCAGCTCCCCCTGGTTATTCTCAAAAAATCTCCTGCCCAGGTTTATATTCCAGAGAAAATAATCCTGATTGTAATCCTCGCCAAGTCCGGCATACATCCGGTGACTCAAATCATTTCTTACAATCCAGTTCTCCAGGAACATTATACTAAAAGTAGCACCACCACGGTGGAAATAGTAGTTGTTGTCCATTTCAGGCCGAATGGAGTTCTCCACCATGTTATAGGTTCCTCTGTAGGAGAGGACAAAATCGATATTCGGACCGATATTGCTTGTAAGTGACAATCCACCCGACATGTTGAAATTGTTTGCAATGTTCCTGCGATCATTTATCATACTCGGGGTACGCTGATAGCCTACTCCCGCGTTAAGGTTAAGGTTACTTCTTATAAGTCCCACGGGAAAACCGTAATCCACATGAGTACGTATATTGGCATGCCCGTCAAGGTTCTCAGGCTGGCTAAACTGCGAACCTCTAGGCAGTTCATAGCCGCTGGTAATTGTGGTATCCCTGCGTGCAATAATTGTGGAGTTCCCTATGTAATCGTCTGTAAAGTTGGCAAAGAGAAGAGCCACAAAATTTGTTGCTTTTTCGGTATTGGTTGAATTATAACGGGTCATGAAGAAATGGCTGTAGCTGTGATCCAGATCGGGGTTCCCGGCCGAAAGAAGCATAGGATTGGAATTGTCAACCACATCCTGCAGTTGGGTTACCGACGGGGCACTTGTACTTGTACGATAAGTAAAACGGAGATTTCTCCTGTCCCCAAGACTGTATCTTAGAGTTGCCCTTGGCAGGAAATTTTGAAAATCCCTGTCAACTTCGTGTTCATAAGGGTATTGCTGATCCGCGGTAAGGTCTGCATGCTGATATCCCATCTCCAGGGTCAGATTGTAATCCTCTCCTCTAAGGCTGTACCCTAATGAACCCCTGTGGGTCAAATAGTTACTCTTAAGGCTGCTGGACAGATCGGGTTCAAAACCGGTATAAGATCCTGTCCCTTCCTCAAAACTGTTGGTTATCCTCTCATTTTCATTAACCGAACGGGAAATATCATAGGTTGCCTGCAATCTTCCTCTTTCCCCGAGCGGTTCCGTATAAGTTACATTTGACGATAAAGTGCTGTTTATTGTCTCAGAGTCTGATTTCTGATCCATAAATTCACTTATCACTGTCTCCTCGGGTACATCACCCTCCCCGGTAAAATACTCATTAATTGCATCAAGGTAATAAAGGCTTTCATTGTTGTTAAAGTTGGCGTTTAACCTTGTTGAAAGCGATCGCCCCTCATCGTCAATACGGTGCCTGTAAACCAGCCGGCCGCTGTAGTTGTACCCGCTCAGATCCGAATCGTAAACCGTTTCCATCATATTTAAAGGATCTCCCTGCTCAAGTAAGTTCTGAGCGTATGTATATTCATCCGAATCGCTGCTTTGAATTGTAGCCCTAGGTGTAAAAATCAGGGAGTTATCTTCATCAATATCATAAGTTAGTCTCATATTCATCCGGTGGCTCATCCTGTCACTTTCCGACTCGCTGTCTTCGAAATAGATCTGGTTGTCATACTCATCCACAAGATACTCCCTGTCTGTCAGCTGATCGGTATAATTATCCGCCAAATTGAAAAAATAGCTGCCTGTTATCTCCATTTTATCGTCAAGCCACACATCACTGTAATTAACCCCGAGAGCATGGGTGGTATTTTCTCCCGGTTCAGGTCCAACCCTGAAATCGCGTACATGAGTCATCCCCCCTGAAGAGCCACCCATTGGCGGTCTGCCGCCTCCGGAACTGCCTCCGCCCATTCCCCTGTCTCTGCCTCCTCTTGCTGAACCTGCCGTAAAAGCCATTATATCCTCCCTGGAGAAGTTCTGCTCATTTATATTGTTGCTCATCCCGATAATTGAAATACGCCTGGTATCGCTGAATATGTTTGTAGTCAGGCCCGCCTGGTATCTGTCCTCACCACCGAATCCAGAATATGCCCTTCCGAATTGGCTGCTGCGGTCATCCAGCCGTGTAACAATATTGATAGTTTTACTCCTTTCCCCGTCATCAAAGCCGGTAAGCTCGGCCTGATCACTCATACGGTCGTAAACCTCCACACTTTCTACCACCTCGGCAGGAAGATTACGTAAGGCAATTGTCGGATCATCTCCGAAAAATTCACGTCCGTCAACCAAAACTCTCTCCACATCTTCACCTTCAGCTGTCACCTCTTCATCATCAACCCTTATCCCTGCCATTCTTCTTACAAGGTCTTCGGTTGTTGCATCGGGGTTAAGCCTGTAGGCGGCCGCATCATAGGCAAGAGTGTCACCTCTCAGTACAGCACCAGGCCGGTGTGCTCTTACATGCACCTCTTCAAGCATTTCCCCTTCAATCATGGCAATCGTACCTACCCCGGTTTCTTCTTCATCTGCATCGACCTCAACAGGCTTCTCCAGTACCGTCGGCTGATAGCCGACAAAAGTGACTCTCAGCTGATACCTGCCCGGGGTTACCGAAACAGAAAACTCTCCCCTGCTATCGGCAGCGGCATGGTATACCCTTGTGGTATCGCTGAGATGAGTTAAAGAAATATGTGCTCCCTGTAAAGGCATCCTGTCCTCTCCATCAATTACAGTACCGGTTACCTCAACCTGTTCCCTGTCTTGCAGGCCATTCCCGGACGGATCTTCCATATCCGGATTTTGCCGGCCAAAGAGTAAGGAGGGTAAAATAAGAAGTGTTATAAAAAAGAGATGAAGCTTAACTTTAAATTTCTTTTTTGCATTGAATTCCATAAGCCTATAATTTCATGTTTTTGTTATGTATGTAAGAGATTTGCAACTGGCGGAATATGAGATTGCATTATAAATGTAAACCGGACTTTAATTAAATATTTTAAAAGATTTAACGGAGCGGTGTTTCAATATTCTGACGAACCTCAAATAAAAAGGTTTAATCCTTTTAAGAATTTTTAACAAATCGAGTGGAGTCTTACCGTTCTCTTAAAACCTTGTAACCGTCGGCATGTATTACGGCTACCGTGTCATTTTCAAATTCGATTCTGCCGAAAAGAAGAGACTTTGTGCCCGATAGTTTTTCTTTCAGGGTGGATCTATCTATACTCCTGATCTTGTACTTTACTTTATCTTCAGTTATTAAACGGTATCCTTCCCCTGTAAGCTCAATTTTACCAACTATCCAATCAACAGACGGGTCATAACCCGGATCCAGTATCCTGTATTTTTTCACTTTCAGATCAGCTTCAGTGCGTGGCAGCTCCGGTTCACCAATTCTTGCGGTAACACTTACAACAGTGCCGGCCAACCTTTTAAGCTCTCCGGCATATTCTCCTGAAAGTGTATACAAACGATCATCGGCTGTGGTAATAACAGCCCTGGCAAAAGGCTCGGAGCCTCTGACAGAAATTTCACCTTCGATGGTAACGACTTCATCACAGCCTCCGGCACCGGCCAAAGCCATATACAATAACAGCAATACAAGAGCAGGAAAAAATTTTCTTTTCAACTTCATACTTATTTTAAATTTTATCTGTCAAAGGCTGATGGTGGTTATAAAATCATAATTTAATACCTTAAAACCACTCCCCGGAAGCGCCCTGCAACTGAAACATCACTTATCTCAATTAAAAGATCGCTGCCATTGCCGGGGGCAATCTGCGTAAAACCCATTGACCATCCTCTTATGTACCTGTTATCCCAGCCCTCGCCCGGCTCAAGATCAACTTTAAAAAGAGAGTAACCTTCTATATCGATTTCAAAAAAATAAGGCTCCCCCAGATCTATATCCTGATTGCTGGCAGAAAGCAGTGCAAGAGAGTAATTCTCGAACAGATTGTAAAAATCGGGTGGAGTAGCCGGGTAGCTTTCAATTGCCTCAACGGCTATATCCGGTGAAATCCGGATTGCTTCAAGTATATCCCCCTTATACTGATCATATAAATAGCGGGTAAAAACATAACTGGCCCCGTAGTTTTCAGTTTGCTGCTGCCAGCCTGTTACTGAAACATCCTGTACAGCCTCCATATAGCTTTCCACTCTTGATTGCTGATACGGGTTTTCCTGCTCAAAGCCAAAGCCGGCTATATCTTTTGCCAGCTCAGACAAACCTTCGTTTATCCACGTTTCGGTCTGATCAGCCCCGGCAAGGATTCTTTCATTATAGTGGAGAAGATGCTGAAACTCATGCGCTATAACCCCGGCTGTGTGGCGGCGTCCGTAATCAAAGTCGGGGTCACTGTAAGCTCCCCTTACATAGATAACCTTATCTTCGTTTGAGTGACGGTATTCCTGCTGCGAATAAAGATCGGCCGAATAAAAGTAACCACCGTAGGGCATTTCACTTAAAACTATATTCACCCTCCCGTCGGCATTTTCAAGAACCGGGAAATCATCTGCATCAGGCTCCCTGCCAAAATAATCCTTAAGGTCACTGTAATACTTTTCAAACTGATCAAGATAATAGCTCACATTACCGGAGGAAACATACTTTTCACTGTCTTCTGTCACCCATAACATTGCATTTTCATTCTTACCCTTCAACTCTGCTGTTTTTCTCTCAAACCCGTCATCATCATATACCCAGAACTCCCTTTCGTCTCCGACATCGAAATCTTTTCGGATATCGAGGCTTCTGGATAACCTGCTGATTTCACGGTGATTTTGAAGAGTTTGGTGCTGTTTTCCAACAATAAAACCTGAGGCAGTACCACAATGCATGCCATGCAGCTCATCTTTCTCAGATGGTGACACCTTCTTGTCCCCTGCAGCTGAAATATAATCTTGCCCGCCACCTTCCTGGGAAGTTAATAAGCTTCCTGCCCTGTGAAAACTTCCTGCATCATCTCTTGGAAAAATTGCAACAAACAATTTATCCGACTCGCTGTAAGAGGGAACAACAAAATTCAAAGAACCATCGGAGAGATCAAAGGTGTTAAAGGGATCTAAAGAAAGTTCTTCATAAACTTTTATATAGTCAGTTTTTGTTTTGGTATCAGAATCTTCTCCGGCATAAACGGTAAGTTCCACACTGTAGGTGCCTTTGTTTTTGTAAGTATTTGAGGGGTTTTGATCACTGCTTTTATTTCCGTCACCGAAATCCCATTCCCATTTTTCAACTTCCCCCCACGACTCATCGTTAAAATTCACAGTAGTGCCTGCTTTCACCATAGTATTGTCTGCATTAAAGTCTGCAGCAACAAGATATTTGGTTGTAAACTCCACTTTATCACCGTAAGCCTCTCCCTCTTCGTTGATAGCATAAGCCCTGACATAATAGCTTGTTGAAGATGAGAGATCCCCGAGCTTACTTGTAAATTCCCCCGTGCCTTTTCCGTCACTGGTTATTCCATCGTTTTTATCAATATAGGGAGTTTGCGAACTGCTCCAGACAACACCGCGGGCGGTAACCTCAGAATCGCCCTCACTGACAACCTCTCCACCCGATAAGGCCGAAACCGGGGTTATATCGGTAACCTCCGCAGTGGAAACAGCCGGGATTTCACCTTCAGTTGTAAACTCAAATTCATCACCGTATGCGGTACCAACTTTGTTAGTGGCATAGGCGCGGACATAATACCTGGTCGATGAGGAAAGATCTGTAAGCCTGCTGGTAAACTTTCCTTCCATCTCCCCGTCACTCGTTTTCCCCTCGTTTATTTCATTTGTGGGATCACTGGAGGTGCACCACACAACTCCCCGGTCGGTAACATGTGAGCCGCCGTCACTGTGAACATTTCCTCCTCCTTCGGCACTGCTTGTTGTAATATCGGTTACCTGTGAAGTGCTGACAATCGGAAGTTCAGGATCTTCCTTGCACCCTGAGAAGAGAAGAAAAAAAACCATGAAGGCTGTTAACGGTAATAATTTCCGTGGGAACATCAGACACCTCAACTAATTAATTTATTCTACGTAAATATACTCAGAATGATCACAAAAAAAAAGTGGTTATTTTACATGTAAAACTTTTGCCAGAGACAGGGTTTTTTGTATAATTGCCAATTCATCTTACTTCCGCATCTAATGATTGTGTTATTTTTTATATTTCAAATGAATCAAAAACTGTTTTAAAATGAGGACCTTTAAAATTACTGCAACAATCTTGTTGCTTCTGCTCCCGCTCACCCTGCAATCACAGACACAAAAAGAACCTGTTGACCTGGAAGCGGTAAATAAGATTAAAAATGAAGCGCTAAACAACTCAAGTATCCGCGATCTCTCCTTTTATCTGACAGATGTTATAGGCCCGCGCCTGTCGGGCTCTAGCGGACTGGATGTGGCTTATAAATGGACAAGCGATAAAATGGAAGAGTGGGGGCTTGAAAATGTTGAAATTGATCCATGGGGGGAATTTGGCCGTGGATGGGATAATGAAAAGTTTTACATAGCAATGACCGAGCCGTATTATCAGCACCTTATTGGTGTTCCAAGGGCGTGGACAAAAGGGACCGAAGGACTGGTCGAAACCGAACCGGTGCTGGTGGATATAAGCACCGAGGAAGATATTGAAAAATACCGCGGTGAACTTGAAGGAAAAGTGGTTGTAAGGCCCGTGCCTCACAGGAACGAACCCGAACTCCCCGAAGGGCCAATGTCACAACGATATGATGAAGAAGACCTTAAACGGCTTGAACAACGCCGCAGCATCTCAAACCCTCCTTACGGACACGGCCCGGAAAGCGATGATACAGAGAGGCAAAGGGTGCGCGAGCTGAACCGCAAAATGAACGAACTCTTTGAAGAAGAGGGCGTTGTGGCCGTTCTAAACCCCGCCGGTACTTTCGGTACGGTGCGCTCACACGGCAGAGGATACTCAATGGACGATGAGCCTGGTTTAACACAGATAGACATGACCTTTGAGCATTACGGAAGGATTGTTAGACTTCTGGAAGAGGGTAAGAATGTGGGAATTGAGCTGGAAGTTGAAAACAGCTTTCTTGAAGATGACACCAAAGGGTACAATGTAATTGCAGAAATCCCGGGAACCGATCCCGAATTGGAAGAGGAGCTGGTAATGCTTGGCGGACACCTCGATTCCTGGCACGGGGGAACCGGCGGCAACGACAATGCAGCAGGCGTAGCAGTTGTAATGGAAGTTATGCGCATAATTAACGAGCTTGATCTGCAACCCCGCCGCACAATACGGGTAGCCCTGTGGGGAGCCGAAGAACAGGGCCTGCACGGATCAAGGAATTATGTGGCCGAACATTTCTATGACATGGAGGAAGAGGAAAAAAAGGATGATTTTCACAACCTCTCAGCCTATTTCAATATAGACAACGGATCGGGTAAGTTAAGGGGAATCTGGGCAATGCAAAATGATGCCGCCATCCCTATATTTGAGCAGCTGTTAGAACCTTTGCATGACCTGGGTGCAACCACCGTAACTCCGAGAATGACAGGTGCAACGGATCACGTTGCATTTGAAAGGGCGGGGCTTCCGGGATTCAATATGCTGCAGGACCGCCTTGATTACGGAAGAGGATACCACACAAATATGGATACTCTTGAGCGTATGGAGCTTGGAGACATGAAACAGGCTGCCGCGGTTATGGCAACCATTGTTTACCATGTGGCCCAGCGTGATGAGAGGATGCCAAGAAAACCTTTTGATCACTGATAAATAGTTCACTTTACCGGGCAGGAGAAACTCCTGACTTCCGCGGTTTAAGTTTTCTCTCCGCTCTGTAACCCCTATTTTTATTGAAATAAATTTTCAAACTCGTTTGTGGTGCCTAATATGGTATTTATATTGTTTCTTAACAAGCTTCTTCTTATATTTGCAGCATGTTTGTACGGGTAAAGACAACTCCAAATTCCCCTAAAAAGGCTGTTCAGATCGTTGAAAG
>PWHJ01000176.1 GCA_003554865.1 Bacteroidota bacterium
ATCAGAAAAAGGAGAAGTATCCATGTTTGATTTAGTAAAGGCAGGATTAAGAGAAAGACCTGATGAAATAATAGTTGGAGAAGTAAGAGGAGAAGAAGCTTACAACTTATTCCAAGGTATGGCTACCGGACACCCGGGACTTTCAACCATGCACGCAGATTCAGTTCAAGCAGTAGTAAACAGACTTAAAACAAAACCAATAAACCTATCACCTGGATTAATCCAACATTTAGACATCATAATAATACTGGGATTCTCAAGAGTAAAGAATATAGATGCTAGAAGAGTAAAAAATGTCGTGGAAGTAGTTGACATTGACTTAGAAACAGAAAGACCCATAACAAATGAATTATTCTCTTACATACCAGCAGAAGACCAATTTGAATTCGTATCAGAAGAAAGCTACATATTAAAGAAAATAGAAGAAGAAAAAGGAATTTCAAGGGAAGAAATATGGGAAGAAATGCAAAGAAGAGCCACAGTACTAAGATGGATGCAAGAAAATGATATAAAAGATCTTCATGAAGTCGGAGAAGTAATCTCACAGTATCAAAGTGAACCGGAAAGATTAATGAGTAAAATAGAAAAGGAAGAGGTGGAAGAATAGATGTTCTTCTTTCCAAAATCCTATAGAATACTAGCTTACAAGATAATGAAAAGAATAGGATTGCTAAATATAGATTGGTTCATAGAATCAATGGAACCACTAAAACCAACGCTGAAAAGAGCTAGACTATACCTAACAGTTGAAGAATATGTATCAACATCACTTTTAACAATAATACTAACAACTCCTCTTGCAGCAACTATATTTTACTTTATATTCTCAGAGATAATAGGTATTGGAGGAGCAATACTTCTCCTAATAATGACTATTCTAACCATAGGATACATCCTAGGAACATTTCTAGCATTCTTAATATACCCATCCTATAGACTGGATAAAATGAGAGAAAATATGGAAAAACACATTCCATATGCTGCAGGACACATGGCAACAATAGCAGGAGCTGAAATACCGATGTACAAAGTATTTAAAACCATAGGAGAATTTGGAGAATACGGAAAAGTATCTGAAGAATGTAGAAGAATATCAAGAAATATAGAAGTATTTGGATACGACACAGTAACAGCAATATCAGAAGCTGCAAAACAAACACCTTCACCAAACTTTAAAGACATGTTATGGGGATTAGTATCAATAGAAAAAACAGGAGGAGAAGTCAGAAGTTACTTATTTGGAAAATCAAAACAATACATGGAAGAACAGAAGGATAAACAAAGAGAATACATAGATTCCCTGGAAATAATGGCTGAAATATACACAACGGTATTCGTAGCTGGACCTATACTAGCAGTAATAATGATAACGGTAATGGGAACAATGGGAGGATTACCGATGTCATTGAGAGAAATATTCATATTAATAATCTATATACTGATACCAATAGCATCAATATTGTATTTGGTAATGCTAAAAGGAGCAAGACCAGAAACAGGAATATAAAAGGGAAAAATAGATAAAAATGGAAGACATAATGAAGCCGATTAAGAAAGAACTGAGGAACCTCAATAAGCCTCAAAAGATAGCTCTAATTATGACAATAATAGGAGCAGGAATATTATTGGTAAGCACAGTTCTTCTAATAGGAACAGGTTACTTTCAAGCAGTAGCAATCATAGCAGTAATGCTAACTGGATTACCTTACACATTCTACAAATACTGGGAATATAGAAAAATTAGGAGCATAGAAAAATACCTTCCAGATTACTTGAGAGATGTTTCAGAAGCAATAGATTCAGGACTAACACTAACACAAGCACTAACTTCATCGACAAAAGGAAGTTATGGTGTATTATCAACAGAAATGGAGAGAACAGCGAACCAAATAAGTTGGGGAGTATCCTTTGAAGACGCTATGATGAAATTCATAAATAGAAATCCAAGTTACTTAACTAAAAAAGCAATAATGGTTATAATAGAAAGCCAGAAGTCAGGAGGAGATATAGCTAAAGCTCTTAGAACAGTTGCAACAGATATAAAGTCAGTTGGAAGAATGAAAAAACAGAGAGAAAGAAAATTAAAAGTATATACATATTCAATATACTTCATCTTCTTCCTATTCCTAGGAATAATAGTTGTACTAACAATATCATTCGTTCCAGCGACTCCTGATCTCAACCGTGCAGCAGGAATAGTTGGAGGAACACCCACTGATCTTTCACCAATGGATTTCCAAAACTATTTCTTCCATCTTGCTTTAATACAAGCCTTTTTCGCGGGTCTAATAGGAGGACAAATGGGAAAAGGATCAATATTGGAAGGAGTAAAACACTCAATAGTCATGATATTAGTAACAGTAGTAATATTCCAATTCTTCTTAGCACCACCTGCCTTCGAAAACTCAATGGCTGAAGGAATAATTAGAATAGCACCAGGAGCAGTAGATGAAGAAACAGGACATGCTGTATACACAATTGATGAAACAACTAATTCAGAAAAAATAGCTGAGATAGTTAGAAGAAAAGCAGAAGAAGATGACATAACGGAGTTAATAGACATAAGTTCAGAAGACATAACATTTGTAGCGATGGATTGTCAACCTTGTGTAGATAATAAATTAGCAGTATCACAACACGAAGTGGAAGTTAAAGAATCAACATCTGTTGGAGCAAGAGTAAAATCTCTTCCTGATGGAAGATTCCAAGTAATACTGGGAGAAGCGCCAATGGATACAGAAGCACAAACAGGTGCTCCAATATAATAAAAAATTCATAGAGAGATAATTGATGAAAATGAATGAAAAGGGAATAATGACTTATGATTTCATAATAGCAATATTTTTATTCTTAACAGCATATGTAGTGACTATGCAAGTAATAACCTATCCAATGACAAGACAAGATATAGAAATAGATCAAAAAAAACCAACCAATACA
>PWHJ01000118.1 GCA_003554865.1 Bacteroidota bacterium
AAAGAATTGTACAGACAAGAGGGGCGAGTTAGCCCACTCGACCCCTCCAAAAACAAAAAAACAAAGACATTTTTATTGTAGATCTTAAGCCTTCAGAGGTCAATACCAAAGCCACCGATTTTTGGGGATTAATTCAACTTTACCTGCAAGCGGTACTTCATTGGAGCGGTAGTTGCTCTAAATGTGGAGTTCCTTTCTGCAGACACAGCGGCTATTACCGCAAGACCCCTTTTGGCGGATTCAACTTTCGCATCCAGCGAGTTATCTGCCCGGAATGCCAGGTTACTCATGCCCTTATTCCCTGCTTCATATTTCCGTATGCCCGGGTACTTGCCCATGTCAAGCAGGCTGCACTGGAAGGCATCTGCTATGAGAGCCATACCTTTGAACAGCTGGCAGAATTCTGCGGAGTAGATCCATCCACCATTAAGCGCTGGTGGAGGCAATTTGGGACTGCTTCACAAGGATTGCTCCAGTGGCTGGGACGAGAACTTGCCCGGTCACCTGACTTTGCTCACTGGGTAAGGGGGGATTACTCCACGGCTTGTTTGCAGGGGCAAAAGATTTTTTCCCTTTTGCAGCTCTACTGCAGCACTTTTTACCCGGATTATTCTCACCCTTCTACCTTCTATCTGCTTTGTTTAAAAAAACCACTTTTGTTCTGCCAATCTTACCGGTAAAAACTTTTACCGGAAAATCTGACGTGTACTTAATGCCGGCAATTCCCGCCAACTGACTGGAATCCTGTGCCAAATCCATCCGGTATGCATCTTTACCGGATGGATTTGCTCCCTATAATTGGGCATTCATTACAAAAACTTCTGCAGTTTGCGAGTTAACAACATAAAGTTCTCTGTTGCATCTATCTTGCCGATGAGAAAATGGGGCAAAAATGAAAGGAGACAGAAGTTATGCATGAACAGAAAGCCCGGGAGATTGCCGCTTTCCGCTACCAGCTCATATCTCCAATTGTCAGCCGCACTGATCTGGCCCCAGGACAGGTGCAGGAATTAATTCGGGAGGCTGCCCAGAAAACCTACCAGATTCCCTACAGTAACCGAACTAACGTCAGTGTCCGCACCATTGAACGTTATTTGAGCTTGTACCGCCAGGAAGGATTCGAAGGACTCAAGCCCCAAGTGCATAGCAACCGTAAAAGCCGCATCCCGGAGCATTATCTGCAGCAAGCGGCTATGCTCAAGAAAGAAAACCCCCGCCGCTCCTGTGAGCAGATCATTAGAACCTTGGAGCTGGCAGGTGATGTGCCCACGGGGGTGCTCAAACGCAGCACTGTTTACGATTACCTGGAGAAACAGCAACTTACCGGTAGATTTACCAAAAAAGAAACCAAGGCTCATCAACGCTACCAGGCCCGGCACCGCAACCAGCGCTGGTTAGCTGATACCTGCCATCTACTGTATCTAACTGATCCGCAAAACCCGGGGCGCAAGAAAAGGGTGTATCTGATAACATGGATAGATGATTTTAGTCGGCTGGTTACCCATGCTCAGTGCTACTGGGCAGAAAAACTGCCCATGCTGGAAGATTCCCTGAAAAAAGCCATCCTCAAACACGGCGTGCCTACTCAGATATACGTGGACAATGGTGCCATCTATTCTTCAAATTTCCTGGGGACAGTTTGCGCTCAACTGGGTATTCACCGCTCCCGGAGTGCCCCCTATAAGCCAGCTGGACGCGGAAAGGTGGAGAGATTCTTTGGCACCGTGCAAAATAGCTTTCTCATCGAATTCTACGAACTGCTTAAACAACAAGAGCTAACCCTAAATGAACTAAATGAGTACCTTTGGGCCTGGCTGGATAAATATTACCACCAAAAAGTGCATTCCTCTACCAAGCAGACACCTCAGCTGCGGTTTGAATCTGATACTCATCCCTTGCGGTTTTTAGATCTGCAGCAAGTTTACGAGGCTTTCCTTATGGAGGAAAACCGCAAAGTAGATAAGACGATGGTCTTTTCCCTTTTAGGCAAGAAATTTCAGGTTTGTCCGGAGCTGGCCAACAAAAAGATACAGGTACGCTATGACCCTTATGACTTATCTGCAGTTCGAGTATATTACCAACAAGAACGCTATCCTGATGCCTACCCGGCCACAGTGCCGGAGCATGCCTTCTCTATGGTGGAGGAAAAAAAGCCTGAAGCAGAGACCCATTCAGGGCTTAATTTCCTCTCGGCCCTGCGGGATAACCACCGGGAAGGGCTTACCTTTAACACAAAGGAGGAAGATTAATGCTTCTGCAGCATTTTGGTTTTCAGTCGTCACCTTTTGAAAGAGATCTGGCCACAGAGCATCTGTACAGTTCCCCACAGTTCAGCGAAGCTTTGGCCCGCTTGGAGTATGCCTGCCAGAAAAGAACTCTGGCGGTAATCACCGGGGAAGCTGGCTCTGGCAAATCCACTTTGGCCAGACTTCTTTTCCACCGGTTGGATCCCAATGCTTATCTCTTTCTCTATATTGTGGACTCCAATCTAACGCCCCGTAACTTTTATTACTTGGCCTTAAAGGAATTGGGCATTGTTCCACCGGGGCAGATGCCGCAACTAAAAAGTCTGTTTAAAAAGACTGCTTTGGAGCTTTTTGAAAACAAGGGTAAAACTCTGGTAGTGGTCTTAGATGAGGCCCAGACTCTGGAGGCTTCCATGCTTTTTGAACTAAGGTTTCTGTTCAATTACCAGCAGGATTCTTTCTCCCCTCTAACGGTGATTCTGATAGGAGAATCTGCCCTGAAAGCCTCCCTGAAGGCTTACCATATGAGCGGCATCTGGCGCCGAGTGGAAATAGGCTACCACCTGGGGGAAATGGATTTCACTGAGACCAAGGCTTACATCAATCACCAGTTGAAAACAGCTGGCTGCCCGCATTCTCTGTTCCCAGATGATGTGATCACCAGAATTCAGGAAAAATCTAAAGG
>PWHJ01000179.1 GCA_003554865.1 Bacteroidota bacterium
ATATTGATATAATCGTATAGATAAAGAAACACAAGGTTAGTTTTGTTTTTTTGTGACGTAGAGAAGTATTGCTACTGTAAATAGTGTTAGTATTGTTATTGTGCTATGTCCTGGTGCTGCTATTGTTGTTGGTTGTAAAGTTCCTGGATCTGGCTTTTCTTGTGTTTTTAGCGTGTAGTTGTGTATTTTTGGTGTGCTTCCTGTTGTTAAGTTGTATTGTATTTGATATTGGTAGCCTTCTAGGTTGATGTTTTCTTTTGTGTATGTGTTTGTTCCGTTTTGTAGTTCTATCCAGTTGCCCCATGTGTCTATTGATTCGTCTTTGTCTGTATCTGCTCCTATTCTTACTTTGGCAATTGAATTTTCAGGAAGATTTATTTTTGTTTCAAAATTATCTATATGAGATTTTTTTTCAAATTTATCATCCCAAATTTTTGAGGTCCATTTTCCTTTATTTGAAGCCAGCGATATGGATCCATTACTTATGATTAAATCTTTTTTTTCTAGAGTCCAATGTGTCCAGTCTTTTGAATGTTCTTGGTTTTTTACTTGCCATTTTCCTGGTTCTGTTGATGTTCTGAATTCCTCAATTTCTCCTTTTTTTGTTATTTTTGTTTCGTTTACTTCTCCTTTTGCCACTACTTTATATTCATAAGTTGTATCTGACTTCAAAGTAGGAGTTTTCCAGTTAAATTCAGTTGGTTTTGATGAATTTTCAACATTTTCTTCAACCCAAGATTCTTGTCCTTTTTCTCTTGCATGTACCCATAGTTCTGCTTCTTCTAAGTCCCCTAAATCTTCTAGTTCTCCTTTTAGAATAGCTGAATCATGAGTTATGTTTTCTGGTTCTTTAGTAATTACAAAAGGATTCGCAATCGTAAGAACAACCTCGTTAGAAATGGAATATATCCTAAGTTCAGCAGAATGATGCTGCTCTCCCCAAACTACGTTAAAATCATCATCAGTATCCAAAGAATAAACCATACCATTATCATCACCAACAAATACATGTTCATTATCTGATTGAGTAGCTTGTGGTCTATCAGAAGGATACCAAGTAGTTACACTACTTCCTGTTTCATCATTTAACATTCTTAAATAGCTTTCATGTCTCCCATAAGCATAATTATCATCCGCTGAAACCGCCCATACATCTTCATAAAAGGTTGTCTGTGTCCATTCTTTATTTCCCTTAATATCCCATTTTATTAATCTATGATACCAAACATGTCCTGTATAAATATAACCTTCTTTATTAAACATTCTACGTATCCTATAACCTGATAAAAACTCTGCAAATTCTTCTTCAGCTGTTTCTTTATTTAAAGCAACTAAATAACCATCCCAACCAGTATCTCTAGCTCCAAAATAAACTTTAGAATCATCTACAGCTATTCCGCCTGATCCAGTATATCCATAACCAGCCTCTTCAACATTATAAATCCACTCTATCTCCTTATTTTCTTTATTCATTTTAGCCACTATGTCTCCATCATCTCCTAGTCCAGTTAAAAAATATAGATAATCTTCATCCATTGTTGACCAAGTTGGAATGATGTCTCCTTCAATCCTCTCAGTTATATTTGTAATCCAAACTTCTGTAGAATCTTTATTAAGTTTTCTGATGGTTCCATCTCGTGAAGAAGTATATATGTATTTTTCATCGACAGTTACGGAAAAAACTCCGTCACTATGTCCTTCATATATCCATTCTAAATTTCCAGTTTCTTTTTCTATTTTTCTAACAGTACCATCATTTGATGAGGTGTATATGTATTCTCCGAATTCTAGTTCTTCGTTTGATTCTACATACCAGTAGCTTGCAGTCACTGAAACTAAAAATAGTGATAAGATAAAAGAAATTTTTATGAATGTTCTTATTTTTTCATTACTTTTCATGTTTTTTTCTCCTTATGGGAAAAATGGGTATTTTTCTCCGTCTACAATGTTCCATGTGTATTCTGAGTTTGTTTCTCCTGGCTCCACTGTTTTTATGTTCCAGTCTGCGTCTGTATATGTGTTTATGTTTTTCATTTCTTCTGTTGATAGTGCTTGTGAGTTTTGTATTGTTCCTCCGTAGTCTAATCCGATTAATGTGTTTTGGTTGGTTGTTTCTTTATCTGAGAAAGAACTGATTACTGTCCCTTCTTCTGTTAACGATCCTATTAATCCTCCTTCTTCTTGGTGTTGGCCTGTTGTTACGTGGCATGTGCTGTAGCTGTTTTTTATGGTTCCTCCGTTTCTTCCTATTAGCCCTCCTTGTCTTCCTTCTCCGTTAACTGAGCCGGTGCTGTATGTGTTTTTTATTGTTCCGAAGTTTGTTCCAGCTAGGGATCCAGCGCTCATATCTCCTAATATGTTTACATTTGTTAGTCCAAGGTTTTTTACTGTGCTTTCTTCTTCCCCTGTGCTTTCTATGTGTCCAAATATGCCTACACTTCCTTCTAATGGTCTGTTTATATGTAAATCATGTATTTCGTATCCTTGCCCATCTAGAATTCCTTTGAATTCGTTTGTTAATCTTCCTATTGGTTTGAATCCTTTTCCTTCATTCCAATTTTCTGTTTCAGAGCAATCTATATCGTTGATTAGTTTGAATTCTCCAGATAAGTCGTGTCTAATATTTTGTAGTTCTTCGCATGTGCTAATTTCGTATGATATTTCTATGTCTTCTTCAAAGTGTGCTCTTAGTTCTGAGTTTTCTTGGATTTTGAATGTGCATGTTTCTTCGTATTGGTTACATTGTTCTGCGCTTCCTTCTCTTTCCCACTCTATGAATTTCCAGTCTTCTGCTGGTGTTGTTGTTACTGTTATCTCTGTTCCTTCTTCGTATTTGTCTTGATCTGGGTTTACTTCTATTGTTCCTTCTCCTGAAGCAACTTTTGTGGTTAGTTCATAGTCGTCTGGTTCTTTTATG
>PWHJ01000226.1 GCA_003554865.1 Bacteroidota bacterium
CTTCCGATCTAGAGCGTCAGACTTATTACTGCCAAATTGAGATATTTATTCTTTCTAAAGTAATAATTCCAGTCTAGAGAGGCTAAATAGATGATATAGAAAAGGCTTCCCTTGTTTTGGGAATTGAAGGCAAAAAAGGCAAGTAGAGCTAAGATCAGGAGTGTAAAAGGGTTTTCTATAAATAAGCTCACCAGTAAAGATAAGGATGTCCACAACAGCAGGGGGAGGGCCCAGGTTTCACCTGCATCGGAGGCGCTTTTGATTAACCAGGAAGGCGTATAGATAAGATCCTTAATTAATCGAGACAGACCGAAATATTTTACTCGGTATGCCAGAGATTGGAACAAAGTGATCATGGTTAACCAGAAAAAAATTACGGATACTTTGGTTCCTTCTACGGCCATGATGGGGTTATACCAGCGGTCGCGTCTCACCGAGAATCCGTCGTTTACAAAAACTACCAGGTAGAGGTTGAACAGAAAGATGACCAGGAACACAAGCCCCATAAGAATTAGCTGATACCTGCTGAGGTTGCGTAAAACGTTTATCAAATTTTTAAAATATATGTTCAGAAAAGATCGCAGAGCCCGGGGTGGAGTGGTTGGTTTTTCTGTTAATTCTTCATTAATAAATTTTACCTTTGTATTTTCTGCAGTTTCCAGGTTTTCTTGAAGAGGTGCTTCTGAAGTATTCTCACCAGTTTTTCCATACGCTTTTTCATCCAAAACTTCTTTTTCAGAAGATGCTTCCGTGTGTTCTATTTCTTCCGGTATGTTACCAGTGCTTCCCTGAGGCTCACCAAGTCCAGAAAGTTGGGTTGCTGGCAGCCAGTTTTCCAGGGCGCTGTTCCACAACAGATCTTCCTCTAACAGGTTCCCTTCACGGCGTAAAGAGATCAACTGCTCCCAGGTATAGGGGCCGTACTGTATGCCTTGACGAAGCATAAACCACTTTTCCGACATACCGAACTTCTCCTTTCGATGAGTATCGCTAATTCTGTTGCGGTATAAACAGTTTAAGTTTATGCATCTGTCTAAAGAATAAATAACATCCATATAAAAAAAAATCTATCCTACAAAGGTATGAGTTTTAAATATAGGTTTCCCTTGCAAGCCGGTGGGGTAATCATTGCAGAAGATTCAGTTCATTTGCCAGGGCTATGGCCTTGGTTCTACTGTTTACATTGAGTTTGCGGCAGATATTGTGTATATGGGTTTTTACTGTAGATACGCTGATAAACAGCGCTTCTGCTATATGTCGATTGGAGTGTCCTTTTGCCACCAGTTTTAGTACTTCCCGTTCTCGTAGGGTTAAGGCGTCGATCTTTGTCGAGCGATCTTCGGGAAAGCAAGTTTCGGAGGAGTGGTTCTCTTGGGAAATGTCTTGCATGAGCATTTCGTTATACTGTAGTATGTTTCTACGGTTTTTGTCTGAGGGTAGTTGAAGCTGCCGAATCTTAAAACGCTCCATTAGTTGCCAAAGGTTGATGCCTTCGTCGATAAAAGTTCGTCGGTATCCTTCACCGGCGCCTTTTATTAAGGCCCGCTCCAGGTTAGTTAGTGCCGCCTGGGGGAGGTTCAGAGCTTGCTTACAAAGGGCCTGCAATATAGATGCTTCTATTTGTTGGCCGATGCCGCCTTCCTCTTCCAGAAGAACGCCTATTCTTTCTGCTAGCGACAAGGCATCACGAAAATTTTCCAGGTATAGTAAAGCACGAACCAGAGTGATAAACTGATAGTGTTGCAAAATAGTAATTTCATCTTGGGAAGAGAATTCACAGACCTTCATCCATTTTTTAACTTCATGGCATTGATTTCTCTTTATAGCCATTCTGGTTTTGTGGGCGTAAAATACGGAAACCCAGTACGACCAGTCTATTTTTTCAATTTTATGCTCCAATCTATTCCATATCTCCATGGGAATATGGAAATTTCCTCTGGCTGTCTCAATCTTCGTCAAAACGATGTAAGCGGGCAGCAAGATTCCCCAGTCTGCCCTTTTTTGATTCAATTGTAGAGCGGTATTCACGTAGTGGTGGGCTTCGTCTAGCTTATTTTGCTCGTATTTGACCTGGCTCAACACGGTATAGCCGAAGGAGAAAGAAGTGAAATCATTAAGCGTTTCTTTAAGTTTCCTGACTTCAGGTTCGGTGGTGCTGAAAAAATGATCTGCGTACTTTAGCTTTCCGTGCATTCCAGGAATAGATTGTAGCAAATCGGCACTGCAAATATTGAAATTAACCAAGCCGCCTTTGTACAAACTACCTTCTTGCATCTTCTGGAGGGCCTTGGTATATTCTCCGGGAGCATGGGGTTTGCCTTGATATACTGCTAGACAATTTTGCATAATATCAATTTCACTCTTCAGGAAATCCAAAGAACTTTGGTCTTTCATAAGAGAGGTTTTGTTTTCGTCTTTGGTGAATTCCCGTATTTCGGCGCATGTTGAAGAAGCATCTTCCAATTTGCCGGTTATGATTAGTCCCCAGCTGTAGTAGATGGCTATTAAGGGTCTTTCATATAAATTTTCCTTCGGTAAGGCGCAGACCCACTGAATCAGTTTTGACAGCTCGCCGTGCTTAAATAGTCGGGGTGCCTCCTGTTCGAGTTGCGCGGCAGCTGTTTCGTAATCGTGGGCTTCCAAAGCATGATAGATGGCTTCCCCATTTAAGCCTTGTTCATGGAACCAGGTGCTTGCTAGTTGATGCAACTGGGTATAGTGATCTGGGTCTTTTTTTTGTAAAAGTGATCTCAGCGTTTCGGCAAAAAGGGGGTGATATCGATACCAGTGCATTTGCTCATCAAGGGGAAAAATAAACAGCTGAAGCTGCTCTAATTTTTCAAGCATTTCTTGACCGTTCGATTTACTGGTTAAGGCGTTGCATAAGGAGCCGTTCATTTGGAGTA
>PWHJ01000210.1 GCA_003554865.1 Bacteroidota bacterium
GGGAGGGTGTAAGTGTTACAGTTTCGGTAACATTATAAGAGAGTTTTAAATTGTGCTGATTTTAATTAATTGATATGAACAAAATAGATTTTGCAATAGTAGATGATCATGCTATTTTCAGGAAAGGCTTGAGAATACTTTTAAAAGAGCTTCCAAATGCAGGCAATATTGATGAGGCTGCAGACGGGAGAGAATTTTTGGATATCCTTCCCGGTATTAAGCCTGATATAGTTTTCATGGATATCAAAATGCCCGGACCTGACGGGATCGAGACAACCAGAAAAGCGCTTGAAAAAATGCCCTCATTGCGGGTTTTGGCTCTTTCCATGCATGATGACAAGCAATACCTTGAAAGTATGATTAAAGCAGGGGCGAAAGGTTTTCTTCTTAAAAACGCAGGTTTTGAAGAGATAGAAAAAGCGGTAGAAAATGTAATGCAGGGAAACAGTTATTTTTCCGTTGAGCTTTTAAATATGCTTGCAGGCAGAATAGCTTCGCAAGCCAACGGGGAATATACCATAAACGAGAAGTTAACCTCCCGGGAGACTGAAGTGCTTGAGCTTATCTGCAAAGGGCTAACAAACCATGAGATCGGCCAGAAGCTTTTCATAAGCCAGCGTACAGTTGAAAAATACCGTGCAAACCTTTTGGAAAAGACAGGGAGCAAGAATACTGTAAGTCTTGTAATATTTGCCATAAAGAACAAACTCGTAAGTATCTGAAAAAAGGGTAGAAATACCCCTTGAAAGAGGTTCTTTTACCCTTGTGCTTTATGTTATGTTCAGGTAAGTTTGTTATGCAAGCTCATATTGGAGCCTGCAAATAAAGTGCCTGAGCCATGAAACAAGCTATAAGACTTGCAGTTTTGTGCACCTTTTTATGGGGTGCGTCTGTACAGGTGGCCTGTTCTTGTCCGGGATCAAAAAATTCCGGTTCTGAAGCCAGCTACAGTTTCAGTTATTCACAGTCATTGACCGGCAGCGGTCAGGCTACAAGTATGATACCCAACCTTAATGTCACCTCCGGCAGGAGGTCGCTCGAGTTTGGAATTCTGTTCCAGAACGGCAACAATTACCTTTCCGGTTTAACAGTATCGCACCGGGTCTATATAACACCCCACGAAAACAATGCGCGGGCTTTTCGTCCTGCCCTGCACGTTGTCAATCCTTACCTTGTATATAATTTTTTTTATTACCGGACAAATGTGCTGAGTGAGACCCTGCCCTCTTACCGTCAGAAAGATGATCAACTTGAGCAGAACAGGGTAGGAGCTCATGAGCATTATCTGGGGATCGGTTTTCAGGTAAAAATGATAGAACAGGTTTATCTGGACATGAACTTCGGGGCCGGTTATTATATAGGGTCAATTGACAAATCGCCCAACGGTCCCAACACACTTGGCAAACATGGAGAAAATTCCGGGATAACCTACCTGGTAAGGTTCGGTTTAGGATATTATTTAATGAGATAGCACTTCTTTGTAACTTTCCATAATTATAATTATACAAGTGGTTTGGCCGGGCCTGCTATTTTCCGGCAGGCCTGCCTTTTTTGAAAAATAACATCCCGGGGTGAAAATTTTAAAAAGACAATTAGCGTTTAGTTATTATGTTTTTTGTATTTTGCGTTGTTGGTTCACTTAATTTATAAAAAATTTGCTCTTATGGAAAAAATTGTAGTCATAGCCCACGATGCCAAAAAAGAGGAAATGGTTAAGTTTCTAAAAGAGAGAACCGATTGGCTTTTGGGTGTAAATCTCATAGCTACCGGACGTACTGCAGAATACATTGAAGACAAGGGGATAGAGGTTAAACACCTTAGTCCCGGTAAATCGGGGGGTTACAATGAGATCACCCAAATGGTAAAGAATGGTGAGGTTGACATTGTCATATTTTTCCGCGATCCCAAAGTTGTTCAGCCTCATCATGAAGATATCCGCGAATTGCTGGAGGCATGCAATCTTTACAACATTCCTCTGGCTACCAATTATGCAAGTGCGGAACTTTTGATCCTTGGGCTAATCAAGAAGCAGGCATCTGAAAGACTTAAAGGCAAAGGCTGAAATTAACTGCGGGGTGCGGGATTGATTCAGCTGTGATTTTTTTCGCAGGGATCAAATTTTTTAATCCTTATTGTTAATATATTTTAAATGTCTCAAGATGTGATAGTTATTGGTGCAGGTTTTGCCGGTCTTGCAGCGGCCGGCAGACTGGCACAGGATGGCTTCAGGGTCAAAGTATTTGAAAAAAACAGTATTCCCGGGGGCAGAGCCCGCAAACATGAAAAAGACGGTTTCCTTTTTGACCTTGGTCCCAGCTGGTACTGGCTTCCCGATGTTTATGAGAGTTACTTCAAACAGTTAGGCAAATCCGCATCCGATTATTACGATCTGGTTCGCCTTGACCCTTCTTACCGTGTTTTTTACAGTAAAAATGAGCTTGCAGACATTCCCGCCGGCAAGTCGAACGTAATAAAGCTCTTTGAGTCGATCGAAAAAGGCGCCGGGGAAAAGCTCGGGAAGTTTCTCGAGGAGGCCTCCTACAAGTATGAAGTTGGTGTTAATAATCTGGTTTACAAGCCTGCCCGGTCCATTCTCGAATATGCAGACTGGAATGTGTTAAGGGGATTTTTCCGTCTTCACATATTGAGCTCCATCCATAAATATGTACGCAAGAATTTCTCTGATCCCCGTTTACTGCCCATTTTGGAATTTCCTGTAATTTTTCTCGGGGGGACACCCAAAAGGACTCCGGCAATGTATAATCTTATGAATTATGCGGACATTGTTCTGGGCACATGGTATCCCATGGGCGGTATGTACAGGGTGATAGAGGGGATGAAAGATCTTGCCGAAAGTCTCGGTGCAGAGTTTGTTTTCAATGCCCCCGTTCAGCAGA
>PWHJ01000185.1 GCA_003554865.1 Bacteroidota bacterium
TGTTCCTTTCCTGATGATTCAAAATCCACATCATATTTTGACCATTGCATTGGCCAATCAACTCTCCAAGGTAATTTAGCGTTCCCTGGATTTTTTTTGAAGTTCAAAACTGATTTTTCTCCACAATCACATTTGTATTCTAATTCGTATTCTCCGAGATACTTTGATTCTGTTGTGTCTTTTCCACATTCTTCACAATATACTCTGATAGGTATCCATTCTTTTCCATGTGGTTCTTCTCTATAACGGTTTAGTATTTCTCTTATTTTATCTTGGTTCTCTAGAGCTTTCTTTATTAATTCTGTGAATGTTCCTTTTTTGTATTCTTCTGAAGCGGATTTGAACTCCAATTCATTTATATTTAGTCTTTTTAGTTCTTCGTTTACTTCGCTTTTGAAGTGTTCAGCGTATGATTCGTGGCATTTCCATGGGTCCGGTGTTTCCGTTACTGGTAGACCTATATATTTTTCCCATGATTTGTCTACTCCTTTTGGAACTTTTCTAAATCTGTCGTAGTCGTCCCAGAAGTATAGATAGGTTGATTTTTCTCCTCTTTTTTTAATTGCTTTGTGTACAAAGTTTTGTGTAATTATTTCTCTGAAGTTTCCTGCGTGCACTACTCCAGAAGGTGTTATCCCTGATTTAACTAAGTATTTCTCTTTATCTGGTTTTTTCTCAACTATCTCTTCTGCATATTTGTCTGCCCAATGTTTTGATTCATTCATGTTTATCTTCTCTTGATTTACGGGCCGGACGGGATTTGAACCCGCGGCTACCAGGTATCTCCCAAACTTTAGAAAAGTTTTGATATAAACTTTTTCCAAAGGATTCTTAAGAGCCTGGTGCTCTGCCAGACTGAGCTACCGGCCCATTATTTCTTTTTTATTTTCTTTTTTCCATTCATATATGGTTGTAATGCTTTTGGGATGTTTATTTCTCCTTTTTCGTTTTGGTGATTCTCCATTATTGCTAACATTGTTCTACTGGTTGCTACTCCTGTGTTGTTCAGTGTGTACACGTATTCTCTTTCTCCATATTTTTCCTTTTCGTATTTTATATTCATTCTTCTTGCTTGGTAATCTTTACTGGTGCTGTTTGATCCTATCTCTCTGTATTCTCCATCAGCCATCAGTGCTTCTACATCGTATGTTTTTGCCTGTGTTTTGGGTGTATCTCCTCCGCAGAGGATTACTACCCTGTAAGGTATTTTTAGTTCCTGGTATATTTCTTCAGCGTTTTCTTGCAGCTCTTTGAAGTATTTTTCCTCATTTTCTGGTTTGCAGACTATGAATTGTTCTATTTTGTTGAATTGATGCATTCTGTATAGTCCTTTTCTGTACTTTCCATGGGTTCCTGCTTCTTTTCTGAAGCAAGGGCTTATTGCTACGTATTTTTTCGGTAGTTCTTCTTTTTGATATACTTCGTCTTTATGCATTGCAGCCATTGGATGTTCCGAAGTTCCTATTAAGTATTTGTCCGTGTCTTTTACTCCGTACATATCTTCTTTAAATTTATCCACATTTGTCGCTTTTTTATATATTTTCTCTCTAAGCATGAATGGAGGCTCTATCAATTCGTATCCTTTTTCAGTTAATTTATCTATTGTGAATTTTTGTAGCGCTATACCCAGCATTGCTAAATCATTTTTTAAGTAATAGAAACCTTCTCCTGTCACTTCACTTGCTTTTTCATCTATTAAATTCAGTTCTCTCGCTAGTTCCAAATGTGTTTTTGTTTTAAAATTTCTCTCTAGTTTCTCTCCCCATTTACTTATCTCCTTGTTATCCTCTTCTGTTTCTCCCTTTGGTACTTCTGAATCCAGGAGATTTGGTAGGCTCATCCAGAGTTTTTCTCTTTTATGATTGAGTTTTTTTGTTTCTTCTTCTTTTTCCTCTAGTTCTTTCTTTATTTCCTGCATTTTCTCTATTTCTTCTTCTGCTTGTTTTCCTTTTTTCTTTTTTTCCGCTATCTTTTCCCCTATGTTATTTCTTTTATGTCTAAGTTTATCCGCTTCTTTTTTTCTTTTTCTCCATTTTTTATCAATTTCTCTGAGTTCTTCTAATGGAAATTCTTTTCCTCTTTTTTTCAATGTCTCCATTATCTTTTCAGGGTCTTCTCTAATTATTTTTATCGGAATCATTATTTTTTTCTCCTGTTCTTCATGCGCCGACCGGGATTTGAACCCGGGTTGCGAGAATGGCAATCTCGTGTCTTACCGCTGGACCATCGGCGCTTTATTTTTTCATGGTTCTCGCATAACTTAGATTTTTCATCTTTTCTTTTTATTTTTTACTGGGTGAGTTGTTTGAATGGGTCCGGGCGGATTTGAACCACCGATCTATACCTTGTAAGGGTATCGTCATAGCCACTAGACTACGGACCCTTTTCTTAGATGTTTACCTTTGTTCTTTGTGTTTTTTAGTTGTGTCTATTTCTACGTGGTTTTTTATAAGAGTAAATGTTTTTAAGGTTAGTGGTAGTAGGTATTTGTAGGTGTTTCAATGAAGGAAAAAATACTGGTAAATTTTGATTTGGAAAACGTTCGCTTCGTCAGAGTAATTGGTGCTTTAATTTTATTTGGTTCGGGTTTAATGATTCTCAATAGTGTTTATAATTTGATTTCAATTATTTCTATTTTAATTGGTCCGGTTGGACAATCTGTTGTATTGGAATTTGGTAGTTTGACAATTTATGGTGAAGTAGGTGGCCTTGAAACCAGTATGAAACTTGGATTATTGCTGGTTCCTTTGGCTGGAATAGCTTTTTGGTCGATTCTGTTTGTTTTAGGTATTTTATTTTATAGTTCTGAGAATTTCCGTGTTTCTTTGATTGAGGTTATTAGTGGTTTTAAAGAGAATAAATCGATTGAAGAAACTTCAGAAGATAAAAAAGAAA